>NZ_JBFAKW010000063.1:0-53604 GCF_040655955.1 Streptomyces sp. NPDC050263
TACGTCCAGTACGAGGACTTCCGGCCGGCACACCGAGAGCACGCACCGGACGCCGCTCCTTGACGGGCAAACGTTGCCTGCCGCGGCACTAGGCAGCGGCGGGGCCGCCTCTCACAGGGCAGGACATTCCGGGCGCGGCGCGACCACGCCCACGCGTACGCCGGCACGCACGCCGGCACGTAGGCCTGCGCCTACGCCGATTCGACCACCTCCGCGACGGCCGCGAGCGCGTCATGACGCGCGAACCCTCCCTGCAACTCCGCGGCCCGTCTGCGGTGTCCGGGCTCGGCCAGCACGGTCCGCACGGCGTCCCGCACGGCTTCGGGCGACGGCCGGCCGGTCCGCAGATCGCGCCCGGCCCCGCTCCACTCGACCCGGGCCGCCACCTCCGGCTTGTCCTCCCCGTCCCCGCCGACGACGAGCGGCACCCCGTGCCGCAGGGCCTCGTGCACACCGCCGTACCCGCCGTTGGTGACCAGCACCGAGGCATACGGCAGGAGCGCGTCGAGAGGGACGTATCCGCCGACGCGGGCGTTGGCCGGCACGGGCCCCGCCGCACGGATCTCGGCCGGGCCGTCCGCGCGTCCCGTGGCGGCCACGACGAGGACGTCGTCATCGGCCAGCGCTTCGAGGGCGGGTCGCACCAGCCGCCCGAGGTCGCGGTTGTCGAACGACCCCTGGGTGACGACGACGACCGGTCGCCGCGCCGACTCCACGTCCCCCCACCAGTCCGGGAGCGGCCGCGGCCGCGGCGGCGTGGCGGGCAGCGGGCCGACGAACCGGAACGAGCGCGGCAGGTCGGCGCGCGGATACTCGAAGCCCGGGACGGTCAGCTGAAGGTAGTGGTCCGGCGCGGTGACCAGGGTGTCGAGGACGAAGCCCGGCAACTCGACGCCGCTCTCTCCGAAGTTCTCCTCGATATGCCGCTGGGCGTCGGCGAAGCCCTCCCTGACCTGGTCGTTCATCTCTCGGTGCCGCTTCTTCGCGTCCTCCCCGGCCAGGGGCGGCAGCCCGAACCCGATGGGCGGCGCGTCCTCGCTGAGCAGGGTCGGCAGGGTGATGCCGAGGCTGACGGTGACCGGCCGGTGCCCGGGCGCGGCGGACAGGGAGAGCGCCGTGGTCCCCCAGAAGTACGGGTCGCCGATCACGACGGACGCCGGGAACCGGCGGGCCAGCAGGGCCCTGAGCGCGCGGTACTGGGCGGCGGTCGGATCGCCGAAGACGTGCTTGAGGTCGTACGACAGCTGCGCCGGTCCCGGCGGGAGGGCGGCGCGCTCGGGGAAGTACAGGTCCAGCTTGCGGTCGTCGAAGTCCGCCTCGGGCGGCAGCGCCACATGAAGGGCGCCGGCGGCCCGTACGTCCTCGGCGAACCGGCCGCCGGTCAGCACGACGACCTCGTGGCCGCGGCGCACCAGGTCGGCGGTCACGGCGAGAACCGGCTGAACATGGCCGTGGAACGGTGCCGCGGTGGCGATGACGAGTGTCACGGAGACTCCCTGCGCGGGGTGGGTGGACGGTGCCACAGGAGCGTAGGAACCCGGTGTGCAGAAGAAGTGGACACTCGGTCCGGCTGCCGGTTCAGCCCGCTCGGACCCGCTCAGCCCGGCCGCTCGGGGCCGAGGACCCACAGATCGTGGCGCTCGTACAGCCGTCGCACGGCCACCCGCAACACGGTGTTGGGCAGGTCGGGCACTTCGGCGGGCCACTCCCGGACGAGGATGTCCTCCAGGAGCTGGCGGTCGACGAACTCCTCCGACGCGGCCAGGTGGGCGAGGAAGTTCTCCAGCGCGGGCAGATGCCGTGAAGCCCTGGGCGCGACCAGCCAGTGCAGCAGCCAGACGGCCACCTGGACCGCCCGGGTCTCCAGGACGTCCTCGACGGCGGGGTCGGCGTGCCGGGGCCGGGGCCGCAGCAGCAGACGCTCGTAGAGCAGGCTCCTGCACAGTTCGCCCATCTCCGCGTCCGTGTACTCACGCTCCCCCAGCGTCCCGAGGACGAGGTTCTGGGCCTGGCAGTTCAGCCGCGTCCCCAGAATGTGGACGAGGTCGGTCACCGTCGCCTCGCCCAGGAGCCTGTTCCTCAGGGACTTGCGCAGGTCGTCGGCGTGCGGGGGGTGCGGATCCATCAGCTGTCTGACCAGTTCGTCGCGGACCCGCTGCTGCATCGGCAGCCTCGCCTTGAGGCGCTTCCTGGGCTTCGGGTGCGGAAGGACGTCCAGGAAGGAGATGTCTAGCGCCTCCCGCAGGATCGCCTCGCGCTCGTGCTGCGACAGCCGCGGGTCGTCCTGCCGGTACGGGTCCGCGGCGCCGACGGCGGGCGGGCGATCGGGCCGGGGCGGGACGGCCACGGTGTGCGCCGTGTTCGTCGGTGCGCGGTGCACCGGCGGAGGCGGAGGCGGTGGCGGTGGAGGCGGCTCCGTGGGCGGCAGTGTCGTCGGGCCGACGGGCGCGGCGGGCCCGGCGGTCGGCCAGGCGTCCTGGCGCGGGTCCGACGGCGTGGCCGTCTCGGGGCCGCCCGGGTCGCCGGTCTCCCGGTGCGGGCTCTCGCCGCGGGACGGGGTGTCGCGTCGTTCCGGCTTCGGCCCTGCCGCCGGCTCCGGTTCGGTCCAGAGACGGTCGTCGAGACGGTCGTCGACCCAGAGGTCGGGCTCGTCATCGCCGGGGTTCACGTCCGGAGAGGGGAGAGAGGGGGCGGTGGGTGCGACGGGCGGCCGGGGGGCCGGGGGGCGGGGGTGGAGGCGCGGGTGGCGGAGTCGGCCTGTCAGGGCGCCTTCGATGACGTCGTAGCGGTCCTCCTCCGGGAGGGACGCCGCGTCGGGGACGCGTTGCAGGGGGCGTCGGTACTCGTCCTGGGAGCGGGTGGTGAGCCAGTTGCGGTAGTGGGTGACCAGCAGCTCCGCGAGCTCGAAGGCGTGGTCCCGCCCGGGGTCGGTGAGCTTGATGCGGCGCAGGTCGTTGTCCTGGGTGTGGGAGCGACGCCAGTCCGGGACGAAGACCACGCGGTGCGGATGGGCGTCCGAGGTGTCGTAGGTGGCGTACGTCCAGCCGTCGTTGCCCAGCCAGTTGCCGAAGATGTCGCACAGGGCCCACAGGGCGGACAGCGCCGGGTCGGGGGGCGGTTCGTCGGTCTCGGCGCGGTCGCCGCGGGCGGCGTCGGCGGCCGACTCCAGTTCGCCGACGAGCGCCGACACGCGACCCGCCGGGGTGCGCAGCAGCTCGGCGACCAGGCGGACCAGCGGTTCCTGGATGAGCAGGACGCCGTCCTTCAGGGGGCCCTGTCGCCGGTCCGCCAGCTCCTGCACGGCCTTGAGGCCGAAGGGCGGGATCGTGCCCCGGGCCTCGTCCAGCCAGCCGTCCTCCTTCCAGGGCCCGGAGCCGAGGGCCAGGCAGAGGCGGGCGGTCAGGGTGGCGGCCGGGGCCATGAGGGCGTGGCACACCGTGTTCTCGCGGTTGTTGCCGTCCGTGTCCGGCATCCTGCGCAGCAGGACCGCCAGGTCGCCGTGGATCAGCCGCACCACGCTGGTGCGCCCGCCGCCGCCCTTCACCCGCAGCACCGAGCCGCGTTGTTCGGCGAGGTCGCGGGCGGTGCGTTCGTCGCACGAGTAGGCGACCGCGGTGATGCCCGCGCCGCGGGTGGCGCCCCGGCTGCCCGCCCACCGGAACACCATCTGGTCGACCACGCCGCTCCCGTCGCTCACATCCCCACCTCGGCGGGACCGTCGGCGCCGGTGTCGGCGATCATGCCGCACATCGAGAGCACCGAGACCAGCGGTTCCAGGACGCGGCGCGGACGGACGCCGTGCACGAAGCGGTCGTCGCGGTACTGGCTGCCGGTCGCGGACGCGAAGTGCAGGGTGCAGCGCAGCACGGTGTCGAACGGCCGGACCCAGGCCGGTCCCGCGTAGTGGCGCAGGAACGCGTAGGCGTCGCAGCTCTCGGCGCGGAACCGGGCGGCGGAGACCTGGGGCACGGCCGGCTGGGACAGCCAGCGGTCGACCGGCGGTTCGAAGGGCAGCAGATCGCACTTGTTGATCACCACGGCCGCGGCGACCCCGAGATACGTGCCGTTGCGAGGCAGTCGGTCCAGGACGGTCTGGAAGGCCGGGTCGCCGCCGCGGGTGTAGTGGAACGCGCCGCGCAGCGGGTCGAGTTGGGCGTGCGGCAGAGCGCGCAGCGGATCGACGACGAAGATCAGCGCGTCCACGCCGAGCATGAAGCGCAGCAGGGCGTCGGTGCGCCGCAGGTCCTCGCCGCTGAGGTCGAAGAAGGCGAGCGGACGGGTTCTGCCGTCGGCGCCGGTGAGCAGCAGGGCCTCCTCGAAGGTGGCGGAGGTCTCCAGCTGCGGGGTGTGCTCGAGCATCCGGCCGGAGCGCAGCACGTCGACCTGTTCCTCCATGAACTCGCGGTGGTCCTGCGGGTTCACGGACTGCCAGGTGATGCCGTAGGGCTCCAGGCCGCCGTCGGTGATCTCGCCGATCATCTGGGTGAGCAGGTGGGTCTTGCCGGTCGCGGAGTCGCCGACCATGGCGACGGTGAGCGGGCTGCCGTTGGTGAGGTAGGGGACGGGAATGTAGTGCGGGGTGACGCCGTCGGTGTTGCGGCAGCGCTGATAGGCGGAGCGCAGGGTGTCGGCCCGGCGCAGCGGGCTGGTCTGGCCGCTGAGGTCGAGGGTCTGGTACTGCTGGCGCTCGTCGCGGACGAAGAGGTGGCGGTCGTCGTAGGAGACGACCTCCAGGCAGTAGGGGCAGAGCAGGTCGGGGCCGGTGGCCCCGGCGGTGAACGGGCTCATCGGTAGCCGCCCCTTTCGGTGCCGGCGGTCTCGGGATCGTGGGCGGTGCTGCCGCCGTAGAGCCAGGCGCCCTCCTCGGCGGTGTCGGCCGGTGGCCGGGGTTCGCCGAGCCAGGGGGGCGCCGACGGCGGCGCGGAGGGTGGCGCGGACGGCGGTGGCGGGAGCGGGGCGCGGCGCAGGGAGGCGCGTTTGCGGCGCATCGCGGTGTCGAAGTCGCGCCGGTAGGGGTCGAGCGGGTCGGGCTGGGCGACGGCGGGGAAGTCGGCTCCGGCGCCGGGCATGAGGAGTTGCAGCAGGGTTCCGGGCGGCGGCCGGTCGGCGGCGCGGGGCGCGAAGACCGGGGCGAGGGTCTGGGCGAGGGAGGGGTGCGCGGGGAGGTCCGCGGAGGGACCTTCGGGGTGTCCGGGGCGTCCGGTGACCAGTTGGTGCATGATCTGGCCCACGCTCCACAGGGCGTCGCGCGCGTCCGTCAGGCCCTCGCCGTGCCGCTGTTCGGGGGCGGCGTAGGGCGGGATGCCGTACGGCCTGCGGGGGCGGCCGAGGTGGGTGACGGAGCCGAAGTCCCAGAGCTGGATGCCGTGGTCGTCCCAGCGCACGGCGGCGGGGACGAGGCCCTGGTGGACCAGTCCGACGGCCTCCATGAGCCGGACGGCGAGCACGAGATCGCGCTCGATGACGCGCTGCTGGCTGGTGGAGACGCCCTGGGCGAGGGCGGCGACGGAGCGGCCGCGGGGCGCCGCGTAGACGATGAAGGGTTCGGTGGCGTTGACGTCGTAGCCGATCGGCGCCGGGAAGAGGCCGCTGTAGCGGGTTCCGGAGTAGGCGCGGTGCACGGTCAGGACGGCGGCGGTCTCCGCCTCGATGGCGGTCTGCGCGGTCTCGTTGCCCGACTCGGCCTCGGGCAGGCGCACCTGGAGGCCGGCCCATTCGTCCCCGAACTGCACGCGCCGGCCGACGGCGGGCGGGCGGACCATCCGGGGCAGGTCGGGTCCGAAGCGGGCCTTGACCCGCAGCGGGGCGCCCTGCGGGGAGATCATGCCCAGCTCCTCGAACTCGCCGCCGGCTCGCGCGTTGTCGTCGTTCACCATGAGGCTCCCCCACTGTCACCGTGCGACATCCGGCTGTCGGCCTTGTCGTCGTCCGCGGCCCGCACGCGGATCCCTACCGTCTCGACCGCCCCCGGGCGCAGGGCGGTCAGTCCGATCGCGCCGACGAACCGGCCGGACGACATCCAGACGGCGTCGTCGGGCTCGGGCGCCGGGGCCGTGCCCAGCGCGGTGCGTACCGCCCGCGGTGCGAAGCGGATGACGTGCATGGCCGCCGGGTCCCGGCTGAGCAGCGGGAGTTGGGCCGTCGAGCACAGTGCGCGCAGCCGGTCGGCGGCCTCGGGGGTCAGAGCGTCGCGCAGGGGCCGCAGGCCGCTGCCGAGCAGGGCCATGGCGTCGCCGCGGCGGCGGCCGGGCCGGGCGAACGGGGGCACGGCCATGACCCCGCAGCGTTCGAGGTGGCGGCGGGCGGTGCCGAATCCGCCGCGGACGGCCTCGGCGAGGGTGTCGGCGGGCCGGTGCGCGGTCGCGGCCGGTCCGGTGGCGTCCCAGAAGCGGCGGAGGGCGTCGACGGTGGCGTCCGCGAGGTCGGCGACCAGCGTGGGCAGCAGTTCGGGGCCGCCGTCGGCGGTGGTGTGCACCAGCCAGTGCGGGGCGTCGGGGGACGGGGGACGGTCGTCGGCGTCGGATCCCGGCGGCTCGGGCGCGAGCGGTGGCTGGTCGAAGGCGGGGTGTTTGCGTCGGGGCACGTCGTCCCAGGGGCCTTCGTCGGCGGGGCGCTCGCTCCAGGGGTCCTCGGGCCAGGCCTCGTCCGACCAGGTGTCGGCGGGCCAGCCGTCGCCGGTCCGGCCCGCGCGGCCGGGGTCGTCCCGGGGCGGGAACGCGTCGGGGTCGGGCTGTTCGGGGGCGGTGGGGGTGTGCGCGGTCCGGCTGTCGTGCGCTTCGGCGGCGCTGCGGCGCAGGACCACCGCGAGGGCGCGGGCGGAGTCGGCGCACCGGGTGCGTTCGTCGGCGGCCCACCACTGCCGGCGCATCGCGTCGGCCAGGACGGCGTCCACCCCGTCCAGGCCCTGGCGCAGCACGGCGAGGCCGGTGCCCTCGCACCATTCGTCCACGGCCCGCACCCAGTCGGAGCAGACCATCAGCAGACAGGCCGCCGCGGCCACCGCCGTGCCGATCACCCCGATCCACAGGGGCGGGTCCAGGAGTCGCCCCAGGAAGAACGCGCCGGTCGCGCCGAGGGCGACGGCCAGCGCGCGGGGCACGGCGGCCTGGTGGACGGGTCCGCGCACCTCGGGGGCGGGGCGGCGGCCGGCGGCCAGGGCCCCGCCCACGAGCAGCACCAGGGCCGGCACGACGGCCAGCAGGGCGCCCGGCCAACGGCCCGGCCCGGCCAGGGCGACGAGCGCCGCGAGACCGGCGAGCCGCCCGAGTCCGGCGGAGGCGAAGCCGAACGGGTGGGAGACGCCGACCCGGCCGGGCAGCTCCGCCGGACAGCGCTGATCGAGGCGGGCGGCCAGGCCGGCGGCCGGCACCGTCGCGACCTGTTCGGACAGCGAGGTCAGCCGGCCGGCCACCGTGTGCAGGGCCAGGCCCCTGGAGAGCAGGCCGACGGTGAACGCGCCGAGTTCCTCCTCGGTGGCCCGCTCGGGCCGCGCCGTTAAGCGCGCGCCGGCCGGCGGGGTGACCCCCAGCCGGTCGAGCAGGGCCGCGGACTCGGCGGGCCCGATGCCGGGCGCCCCGCTCTCGCGCAGGACGCGGGCGACGACGTCGCGGTAGCGGCGCAGGCCGCGGGAGGCGTCCTCGACGGCCCGGGGCAGGGCCTGCGCGGCGGCCTTGCCGGTGAGCAGCGCGAGCGGCCGGGCGAGGTCCGACCATGCCGTGTCGGCGGCGTCCAGGGCACGGACGCAGGCGTCGCGTTCCGCGGCGACGGGCCCGTCGGGGCGCAGCATCCGCTCCGCGGGGCGGGTCGCGCCGTCCGGCAGCAGTGCGGCCAGGGCCCTGGGCAGGTCCTCGGGCACGGGGCCGGTCTCCTCGGCGGCGACCGGTGCTGCCGGGGCGCCGGCGAACCGGGCCAGGGCCGCGCGCCAGGCCCGGTCGCGGGCCTCGGCGGGCAGGTCGTAGGCGAGGACGTGGGCGGAGAGCGCGGCGGTGGCGGAGGGGCAGCGCAGAGCCTTCTCCAGCACCTCGTCGAACAGCTCGGGCGGGCGCAGCAGTTCGACCAGCAGGGCGACGGCGGCCTCGCTCTCGGCGGTCCGGTGTCCGGCGGGGCGCCGGTCCGGCTCGGGCCCTCCACAGCTCGGGTCGGAGACCCACAGGACGGCGGCGCCGGCCGTGCTGAGCACGGTCGGCAGACGCAGTCGGCGGCCGGCCCCGGCCGCACCGGTTCCGCCGACCGGTGCGTCCGCGGCGGGGGGCACGTCGCCGACCGCGACGCACAGCACCTGGGGCGTGGACCGGCCCGGGCAGCCCATGACGCGTTCGTAGGCGGCCGTGTGGGCGGTCAGGCCGACGGCGGTGTCCAGGATCAGCAGGCGCAGCGGTCCGTACCCGCCGAGGCGGGCGCGGCCGAGCTGTTCCTGCACGGTCCGCCGGGTGGCGGCCGGGTCGGCGGGGCGGCCCGGCGGCGGCCGCAGGTCGAGCACGCAGACGCCCTCGGCGTCGGCGTCGTCAGGCCTCACGTCGGTCACCGCGCGTCTCCCTTCCAGGGATCGTGCTCACCCGCGTCGTTCCATTCGTCCTGGCCGTCGCTGTCGGCGATCCCCCAGGCCACCGAGGGGTCGGCGCCCGGCCAGGGCGGGTCGGCGGGAGCCCGGTCCGGGTAGGGCGGGTAGCCGACGGGCTGCTCGGAGACGGGGACCGTGCGGCCCGCGGTGGGCACCTGCGTCGGCCCGAGGGGGCCGCCGTGCTGCTCCTGGCGGGCGGCCTCGGATCCCGGCCAGGGCGGCGGGGCTCCCTCGGCCGGGGCGCCGGGCGCGGTGCCCGGGCGGTACGGGGCGGAGGTGCCGTTCGCCGGCCCGTCCGGGGCGGCCGCTGCGGGCCGGCGGACGGGGTCGCCGTTCACCGTGCCGGGCCGGCGGGGTGCGCCGCCCGGTGTCTCGGCGGGGGCGGGGCGGTGCCACGGGGGCGCGGGTACGCCGTCGGGCTGGGGCGCGGTGCCGGGCGAACCGGCGGCCGGCGCCGCTCCGGGGTGTTCGCGCCGGGGCGGGGACGGGGGCTGGGGCTGCGGGACGCCGGGGAGTCCGCCGATGCGGGTCCATTCCTCCAGCGCGCGCAGTGTGGACTGGACGGCGCGCTCCTCGTTGGGGAAGGCGAGGTCGAGGGCGCCGGGCAGCGACACGGACCAGAACTCGCGCAGCGGGCGCAGCCATTCGGCGATCCGGCCGCCGTACATCCGCTCCCGCTCGGCCAGCAGGTCGAGTTGGCGCGGCGCGACTTCGTGGACCAACTTGAGGTAGAGGGGCGAGGGGCGGCTGCCGGAGGTGCCGAGGCCGCTGGGGAGGGTGTTCATCAGGACCCGGCAGTAGTCCTCGACGATGGCGTCCTCCTCCAGCAGCGCCCAGCGCTCGTAGGCGCGCAGCAGGCTCGCCCAGCTGGACACGCCGTCGCGGTGGTCGTCCAGCCGGAGGGTGAGGCCGGGGGCCTCGGGGCCCATCTCGTCGTGCAGGCGCAGGGTGACGCGCTGCGGGGAGGCGGGGTCGCCCTGGACGTCGACCCGGCCGTTCCAGATGACGCAGAGCAGTCGCTGGAGGATGTGCCGGCGGTCGTCGGGGGTGCAGGCCAGCCAGTCGTCCTGGTAGCCGAGCCGCTGACGCCAGCGCAGGACGTCGTCGTCGCGGCGGTCCTCCTGGGCGCGGGCCCACTGGCGCATGACCTCGCGGGCGCCGGGCACCTCGGTCAGGCTCATCTCGCTGCGGAACAGCACGACGGTGATCGAGTCCGTGTCGACGGGGCGGAAGACGATGCTGCGGCGGCCCTTGGGCAGGTGGAGGGCCTTCTCCAGGTAGTCCTCCAGCGCGGTCCTGCCGCCGAGGGTGCTGGGGTAGGTGATGAGGATCTTCAGCGGGCCGTTGCCCTCGGGGGTGAAGCCGGCCGGGAGCAGCCCGGCCAGTTTGTAGGTGAACTGCTCCAGCGCGGGCTTGCTGACGTTGCGGACGGCCTGTGCGTCGCCCACCGCCGCCGACAGGAGCGTGCCCATGCTGGGCAGCAGCGGCTGGGCGCGCTGCTGGGCGCCGGGCTCGGCGAACAGCTGCTCGACCCGCTTCTGGAGAACGGTCTTGACCTCCGAGACGGCGGCGGACGGGTTGCGCCGGCCAGCCGTGAAGGCGGCCTCCCAGCGGTCGGCCGAGACCAGGTGGGTCAGCAGGTCGGCCTCGTCGCCGCCGCGGCCGAGCTGGGCGCTCTCCACGAGGCGGTCGATCAGGTCCTCGTAGAAGTCGCGCAGGCTGTTCTGCGGGGGCAGCAGGTAGGAGACGCCGGCCCGGTCGTCGTACAGCTCCTTCAGACCGGCGGCCCAGGACCGCGGTTCCTCCTCCAGGTGTTTGTCGAAGGCCTCGGCGAGCCGGCCGATGTCGTGCCGGAGGTCCTCCGCCGAGCGGCGCCAGCGCGGTTCGTGTTCGTCCCAGGCACGGTGCCAGATGTCCTTGGCCCGCCACTCGTACCAGCGGTCCTGCTCGTCGAGGGCGGCGCGGACCTCCTCGTCGCCCCAACGGGCCCGCGACAGACCGCCGGCCCGGCGGTGGATGCGGGGCACGGACGGCGGCTGCACCTCGACGCCGGGCGGACGGGCCGGTTCCTGACGGCGGTTCTCGAGCATCCCGAGGAAGCCGAGTCCGACGGCGCCGGTCTGCCCGGGCACGCCCTTGACGACCGCCTCCAGGCTCAACAGGTCGACCTTGCGCAGCAGTTGCTCGGCCGCGACCCGCGGCACGAAGGCGTCCGCCAGCGCGGGCGCCTGGCGCTTGAGGCGGGTCTCCAGGTCGCCGAGGAGCCGCTGCATCTCCTCCAGCCGGTCGCGCAGCGCCTGCTGGATCTCCGAGGTGCCCTTGGGCACCGGGTCCGGGTCGGGCACGGGCAGCGCCTCCCGCCGCCACACGGGCGCGATGCCGGCGGCGGTGAACATCTCCTGCACCAGGGCGCGGACGTCCAGGGAGGTGTGGGACGCGGTGTCGGTGAGCCGGCGGACGGCCAGGGCGAGCATCCGGGCCGCGACCAGTTCGGCGAGTTCGTCGAGCGGGGAGGTCATGGCGGCGACCAGGCTGGTGGAGATGCCCCGGTGTCCGATGCCGGTGGCGGAGCGGATGCGCCGGTCCACCTCGGCGTTGATGAAGTTCGAGGAGAACGTCTGGTCGTCGTGGTCGGTGCCGCCGGCCGAGTCGCCCAGGTCGGTGCCGATCAGCGACATCACCAGGGAGACCATGGAGCGGCGCAGGTCGTCGGGGCGGATGCCCGCGGTGGGGCTGAACAGGAACGCCGTCGGGACGGTGCCGGTGCGCAGCCGCACCGGGTGCATCTGCGGGTAGCGCATGGCCGTCGGGTCCGGGCGGCCGGTGTCCCCCAGGTTGGCCTTGGGGTCGGGCACGTTCTGCTCGTCCACCAGCCGGGAGAGGTCCACGACGGCCCGGGCGGCGTTGAGTTCGGCCCGGCGGCCGCCGCCCTTGCCCGGCGGGAACGCCTTGGGCATGACGACCAGCGGGTACACCCGGGCGGACAGCCGCTTCTCCTTGAAGACCTGCCCGATCAGGTACAGGTAGTCCAGGAAGATCCCGGCGCCGGTGCCGCCCGCCACGGAGAACGCGACGAACACGTCACAGCCGCCCAGGGGTCCGCCGCCCAGTTCGCTGAGTTCGCCGCCGGACAGGCCGATGGCGTCGATCGCCCGGCGCAGCGGGTCGAGCACGGGGGCCGGTCCGTCCCGCAGGGTGGCGAACAGCGCGGCGCGGCCGACGGTGGGCAGCTGTCCCGCGCCGCTGCGCAGCGGGGTGACCTTGGGTTCGTCGTCCACCGGGGGCAGCCAGCCGGCCACCTCGGTGCGGAGCACGGCCCGGAGCATCTGGGTGACCTCGGGCGAGCTGTCGAACTCGGCGGGCAGCAGGTCGTGGGTGGCGCGCGCGGTGCGGGAGTACGCCTGCCGCAGCGCCGGGTCGGCGCTGAGGTGGGGCAGTTTGGCGAGTTCGGCCTCGCTGTAGTCGGCGTACACGAACTGGACGCAGTCGGGCAGTTGGTGCGGGAGCCGGCGGCCGTCGCCGGTGAGGGCGGTGCCGTCGGGCCCGCAGAGTTCGGCGCGCAGACGGCGTTCGAGCTCGGCCCCTACCAGGCCGCCGGTGCCGCCCAGCCCGACGAACAGCATCGGCTGGAATATCTTCATCGGTGCGATCCCCTCTGCCCGGGCGGCTGTTCGCGGCCCGGCAGCGTGTCCGTGTGGCCCGGCCCCCTGGTGCGGGCCGGTGGTGTGAGGTGTGCGCGACGGCGGGGCCGCAATGGTGTCCGGGGCCCCGCCGTCCGGTCACAGATCGGGGTCGTAGGCGCCGCCCGCCGGTCCGGACGGGTCCTGGCGCGGCCCTGGCGCGGTCGGGCCCGGGCGGCCGGGCCGGGTGGGCCGGTCGGCGCGGGTGAGCCCCGGGAGCGCGAGGCGGGGCAGGCGCAGTCCCCCGCCGAGCCCGGGTCGCGGGACGCGGCCGCGGACCGAGTCGACCTTCAGCCGCAGCTCGCCGGTGAGGGGCGCGGTCCGGCCGTATGCGACCGCGGTGCCGGAGGTCTCGGGGGTCCGCAGCCGGGCCATGCGCTGGGCGTCCCGTCGTACGGCGAACCGGCCCTGCCGGTCCGGCACCAGCCGGGGGTCGGCGCCGCTGCCGACGACCACGCCGAAGCGGTACTCGGGGCCGTCCGTCCGCACCTGGATGGTGCTGACGGGCCGTTCGCCCTGGCCGTTCTCGTCCGGGACGAGCAGGGTGAGGACCAGTCCGCGCACGTTGTGGACGCGTCTGCCCTCCAGCAGCCGCCAGCCCGTGCCGGCGGTCGCGGCGACCAGCAGCAGGCCGAGGACCAGCAGCAGCACCCAGTGCTGTGCCGGCCAGCTCGGCGGCGGAGTCACCCGCAGGGTCAGCAGCCGGGCGTCCAGGACCCGGTCGGGCTGCCCGGTGTCGTACACCACGATCTTGGCCGAGAGCCGGCCGGGAGCGACGCCGGCGCCGACGCGCACCTCGGCCCGCACGGTCCGGGTCTGCCCCGGCTCGACGCGGACGCGGGCCGGGGTGACGGTGAGGTCGCCCCGCGAGCTGTCCTCCAGGATCAGGTGCAGCACGCGCGCCTCGGCGGCGTCGTCGGACGCCTTGAGGGTCAGCGGCACGCTGTCGCCCGGGTGCAGGGTGGCGTCGGAGACGCCGAGATGGGCCTGCACCTGTGCGGTGACCCCGGCCACTCCGGTCACGAACGGCCGGTGGTCGGCGGTGAGTCCGATGGCGGTGAGCACGCCGGTCACCTTGAGGCGGTCCTTCGCCGTCCGCGGGATCGTGACCGTGCCGGTGAACCGGCCGTCGCCCGCGCGGGCGTCCTCGCCGCTCCCGTCGTCGGCGAGCTCGACGCCCTGGGGGGTGAACCCGGCGCCGTCGAGGGTGGCCGAGACCTTCAGCGCCTCGAGGTCGGCCGGGTCGCTGACCGGCTGGTCGTTCCACGTCTGGAGCTGGAGGCCGACGGTCGCCCGCTCGCCGGGACGCGGGGAGGCGGGCGTCATCACGATCGACGAGCGCAGCGCGCCGCGCCACTGCACGCCCACGCTGGCGAGCTGGTCGCGGTGGCCCTCCGGCGCGCTCAGGTCCACCGTCCAGGTGCCGGGGCGCGGGGCGACGATGCGCAGCGACTCCACCTCCTGGTCGGCGCCGGTGAGCCGGTAGGAGGACACGCCGTCGTCGCGGGTGCCGTCGATCTCCTCGCCGCCCGGGGCCCGGATGCGCACCTCGACCGCCGGGTCGCCCTTGGAGACCACGATGGTGGCCAGCGTGGCGAGCGGCGAGATCCGCAGCTTGAACGTGGCGGGCGGGGTGTCCTCGTGGGTGGGGTCGGAGATGAGACAGCGCGCGCTGGCGAACGCCTTGCGGACGGCCTCGCCCAGCGCGGCGGAGTCCTCGACGACCCGGGAGGCGGGCTTCGCCTGCGGCAGGTCGACGCAGGCGCCCTGGTAGCCGCCGGCCGCCATGGCGCGCAGGGCGTCCGGGTCGGGCGAGCCGAAGCCGAGCGGCCAGATCTGCACCTCGGCCTGCCTGGCCTCGGCGAGGGCCCGCTGGAGCTCCCGCTCGCCGTTGGCCTTGCGGCTCTCCTCGTCCGCGCCGTAGGCGGGGCTGTCCGAGACGTCCAGGACGCCGTCGGTGAGCAGGAAGAGGATCCGGGGGCCGGTGACCGAGCCCTCGGCGAGCCGGGCGATGCCCTGTCGGACGGCGGCCGGGAAGTCGGTGCCGGTGCCCTCGCCCTTGCCGCGCCGGTCGAGCTTTCCGACGCAGGCGGCGATCTTCTCGCGGGCCACCTCGGTCAGGGCGGTGGTCGGACACACCTCGTCGACGGCCTGCTGTGCGTCGTTGTCGGCGCTGGCGAACCCGAGCACGGTCAGCCGCGAGCCGGTGGATATCTCGCCGAGCGCGATGCGCTGCGCGGCGTCCCGCTCTCGTTCCACGTCGTCGGCGCTCAGGCTGTTCGACTCGTCGACCGCCACGGCCAGGTTGATCGATTCCGGCGCGGGCGGAGCGGCGGCCCGGCCCGCGTCGGCGGCGCCGGGCGCCGGGCCGGCGGCGCCGATCAGCAGCGCCGCCGCGATCAGCGCGGCCGCCGCACGGGCGGAGCGAGCCGAGCGACGCACACGAAGACGTCTCGAACATTTGCTCAGATACCGGACATCACTGCTACGTAGCTTCCCCACGTTCCCCACTTCGCCTTCCGACTATGTCCCGGTCCCTGTCGCGAGCCCTGTCGCGGACCGGACGATCAACCGACCAGCAGCCCGACCGCGGCGCACGCCAGCCCCGTGAGCGCCGAGAGGATCCCCCACCGGATCCACCGGTACTTCGCGGCGAGGATGGCGCTGATGTCGACCGCCTGGGTCAGCAGCCAGACCACCGGATCCTGGCCCGCCCGGGCGGCCTCCGTCCGGATCCCCTCGATGCCGTCGTCCCGGTGGAGGGCCAGGACGTCGGCGTAGTACGTGAGCCCCGGGCCGCCGCGCCGCGTACCGCTGCGCGGCAGGACCGCGTGGACCAGCGCGCCGACGCCGGCCAGCCACCCGGCGCCCGCCAGGGCGAACAGCACCGGCGCGGTGTTCGTCCGCCAGTGCGGCAGCCCGGTGATGCCCAGGAGCAGCGTGGGCAGCGCGATCACCAGCGTCAGCAGGAAGGACGCCTTGGCGTCGGCGCGTCCCGCGTCCTCCCGGATCACCGCCAGCAGCCGCGCCGCCACGAACTGCGCCTCCCCGTCACCGGCCATCGCCGTCCCGCCCTTCGGGAGCGGCGTTCCAGTAGTCGTCGTCGCGCCGCCGACGCCGGGGGCCGTCCGGCTGGTACGGCTGGTACGGCTCCGGGGTGTACGCCTGCGGGGTGTGCGGCTCCGGGGTGTACGCCTGCGGGGTGTGCGGCTCCGGCCGGTCGGATCCCGGCCACGGCGGGGTGTCCTCGGGTTCCGGCCTCGGGAGTTCCCTCGGCGGCGGCACGAAGGGGCCGGGCACCGCGGGGCCCGGTACCGCGGGTCCGGGCGCGACGGGGGGTGCGAAGCCGCCCTGGGTCAGCGAGGCGAGCACCCTGGTCCGCAGGAACGCCTCCAGCTCGGGGCTGGTGATCCGGCCCTGTTCCAGCATGCGGAGGAAGAACTCCTGGGTCTCGCGGCGGCCTTGGGCCTCGTCCTCGCGCATCATGGCGATGACGTCGGCCACGTCCTCCCGGTCGCCCATCGCCATCAGATAGGTGAGCCGGCCCTCCGCCGAACCCGTCGGCAGATGGGCGAACTCCTCCAGGCGGCGGGCGACCGCGTCCCGCTGCGCGGTCTGCTCCCGCGCCTCGGCGACCTGGCGCTTGCGCATCTCGTCGGTGTCCACCTCGACGAACAGCCGGGTGCGCAGGCCCACATCGGCCCCGAAGTCGGCCCAGCGGTCGGTCTCGGTCTCCGCCAGGATGGCCTGGTCGGCCCGCTGCACGTCCTCCACCGCGAACAGGCCGGAGACCTGCCGCAGCCGGGAGACGATCTCCGGGCCCAGATCGCTCTCGATGCTCGCCAGCCGCATGTGGGCGACCCGCTGGTAGTCCGTCACCTCCCAGCGCAGGGTGACCTTCGTCGGGAAGAAGGTGGCCCCGTTCGCCGTCGGCAGGTCGACGGTGAAGACGGTGGTGTGCCGTCCGCGGGCTATCTCGCAGACGCTGACCGGCCGGGCCCAGTAGCGCCGGGGCACGAGGTGCTCGGTGCCCTGCGAGGTGACGAGGCTGCAGCCGCCGCCGTCGTAGTAGACGATCGAGGCGATCTCGGCGCTCGTGTGCTGGAACTTGGCTCCCTGCAACACCCGTTCACGCAGATAGGGCCCGGTGACGGTGTCCGGTAGACCGGCCGCTTCCGGCTGCGGTTCGTCGCTCACTGCTGTCCCTCTCCTCGGCCACGCAGGCCTGCCCCCACCGCGTCGAGCACATGGCCGACGAAGCGTTCGTCCATCGGCTCTCCCGGGTCGGCGGCCATCGCCTCCAGGACCCAGCCGAGCCGCTGCCAGTCCCGCTCCTCACGGACGAGGAGCGGGAGGAACCACACGAGCGCCCGGAGCAGTTCGCCGTCCGCGACTGCTGCGGCCTCCGCGGCTGCTGCGGCCTCCGTCGCTTCCGCGTCCGGTTGCGTCTGTCGGGCCGCGCGCAGCCACGAGGACAGTCCGTCCAGGGCGCGCTCGCCCGAGAGATGGCTGTCGAAGACCCGCCAGAGCAGTCCGGCCAGCGGACCGGCCGCCTCCGGCACCGCGACGGCGATCGCGAGCGCCAGCGGCCAGTCGCGCAGCCGGCCCAGCTCCGCGTCGACGGCCGCGACGTCCGCCCGGGGCACGGCCGGGCGGCCCGGGACCGTCCGCCACACCCCGGGAAGGCGGACGCTCCCGGCCGCCCGGCCCGCCGACGGCGCCGCGCCCACCCGGCCCGGGCGTCGGAGCGTCCGGGCCGCACCGGCGGGGTCGGTCCGGCCTTCCGGGTCGGCGGGCTCGCCGTCGGCGCCGTCAGCGTCGGGGCTCTCGGGTTCCCAGTAGTCGTCGCCGGAGGCGGTGCACAGCCGCACCCCGGTCAGCAGGGCGAGGTCACGCCGGTCTCCGGCCACTTCCCCGGCCCATTCGCCCAGCAGGGTCAGCGCCTCGGCGGCCCGGCTGCCCGCGGCCAGCCGGGCCAGGGCGTAGGAGGCGACCTGGAGGTGCCGGCCCTCGTCCCTGGTGCCGAGGCGGCCGAGCAGTTCCACGGCGGTGCGGGTGTCGGGCTCGATCCTGCCGTGGCCGAGGGTCAGGGCGGCCGTCCAGCGCAGGCCCGCGTCGTCCGCGTGCGCCCACTCCTCGACGACGGCCCGGACCGCCGTCCGGTACGGCTCGCGGCGCCCGGCCTGGTCCAGGGCGGTGGCGGCGGCGTACCGCCTGCGGGCCGAGCGCGCGGAGGCGAGCGGGGCCACCAGTTCGACGAAGCCGTACCCGGGGTCGGCGGTGCACAGTTCGCCGGCCACCAGGGCGGCGCGGACCCAGACCTGCGGCCGGGGGTCGTCGGCGAGCGCCCGCAGCCAGCGGACGACGGGCGCGCGGGCCGCGTGGTGGCTCTGCCACACCTCGGCGAGGACCGCGCCGGCGAAGGCGTCCCCCTGGTAGCGGACGGTGCGCACGGGAAGCGGCACTCCGGCCGGACTCTCGTCCTCGGTCTGCCCGAACTCGGCCCGGGCTGCGGCGAGCAGGCCGTCCCAGTCCTCGGCGAACACCGGACGTCCGGGCTCCTCCCCGGGTGTCCGGGCGGTCAGCAGTTCCCGGGCCAGCAGGTCGGCCGCGTCGGCGACCGAGCTGAAGGCCTCGCCGTCCAGGACCGCCAGGGCCACCCGGAACGCGGCCTGCCTCAGCAGGGCGTGGGTCGCCTCCTCGGTCGCCCCCGCCGCCCGGCCCCCGGCGAACCAGGACCGGACCTGGGCGCGCGCCACCTCGCCGCAGCGGTCCAGGAGTCGGTCCCTGGTCAGCTCGCCACGGAGGTGCCGTACGAACCAGCGCCGCCAGCGCGTCGGTCTCGGCGGGACGCAGACCGTCGAGCGGGATGCCCAGCGCCTGACGCAGGAGCGGGTGGCGCAGGATCCGCTCGCCCCGGTCGAGGGCGTCCGGGCCCGCTACTGCTTCCGCGCCCCCTTCCGCTTCCCCTTCTGCTTCTTCTCCCGCTCTTCCTTCCGCTCTTCCTTCCGCTCTTCCTTCCGCTCTTCCTTCTCCGGCCGTGAGGTGTCGCAGCAGGTGCCAGGAGAGCAGTTCGGGGGCGGGCGCGGACGGGCAGCGCAGGGCGTGCCGTCCGGTCAGCAGGGCGCCGGCCGGGGTGGACGGGGAGGCGACCAGCACGGCGTACGCGTCACGCCGGGCCAGGGCGGCGGCCAGGGCGCCCAGATGCGCCTCGCTCGGCGGGGTCCAGTCGCCCGGTGTGTCGGGCAGGCGGAGGACGAAGCCGCCGCCCGACGCCACACGTCCGGCGACCGTGGCGGGGTCGCGGAGGATGTGGTCCAGCGAGGAGGCGTCCAGCCGGGTCACCTGGCCGGGGGCGAGGTCGGCGTCCTCGCGGGTGTCGTCGGCCGGTTCCTTCCGGGCCTGCTGCCGGACGTCCCTCGTCAGCTCCTCCAGCAGGCACAGTGCGGTGGTCCGGCGTCCGGTGCCCGGCGGTGCCACGACGACGAGCACCCTGCGCTCGCGCAGCGTCTCCTTGAGCACCTGGTAGCCGTCGGGAGCGCAGTAACTCCGGCTGAGCCGGACGAGTTCGTCCTCCGGCACCTCGCCGAGGACGGCGGAGCCGGCGTCGCCCGCGCCCAGGTAGACGTTGCCGAAGTGGGCGTGGCCGAAGCTGGTGCGGTCGAACACGCTGCTGTTGCCGCGCACGGTGAACCGGGCGCGCCCTTCGGACCGGGACCGGCTGACGGCCCGGGCGCCGCCGGTGGCGCCGTCGGCCGCGACGGGGTCCCGCATGGCCTCCCTGAAGCGCTCGCCGTCCCGCCGCTGCTTGTCCTCCCACTCCGCCCGGGCCCGCTGAGCGGCTTCGTCGTCCTTGTCCTTGTCCCTGTCCCTGCCCTTGTCCCTGTCCCCGTCCCTGCCCTTGTCCCTGCCCTTGTCCTTGTCCCTGTCCCTGTCCCTGTCCCTGTCCCTGTCCCTGCCCTTGTCCCTGTCCTTGGCGTCGCGCTCGGCGTCGCCCTTGTCCTTGACGTTGTCCTTGTCCTCGGGGGCACCGGACCCCCGGTCGCGCTCGTCCCGGTCCCGGTCGGCAGGCTGCCGCACCGGCGCGGCGCCGGCGTCTGCGGCTGCCGTCGCGGCGAAGCCCTCCGGGCTCACCCGGACGCTCCGTGACCGGTTCCGCGTCCTCCGAAGTGCGTCGGCCCGTGCAGCACGGAGTCGGTGACGACATAGCTGTCGCCGTCGACGTCGATGTCGAACCGGGCTCCTTCCCCCTCCGTGCCCCGCGTGACCCCCGTGCGGTCCGGCTCCGGCGCGCGGGCCGCTCGGGGCGGCGTGGCGTCGGCGCCCGCGCTCCTGCCCGCGAACGCCTCGTCGCCCGGCACCGCGGGGCGCACCTCACCCGGGATGTGGAACCAGGCGGTCGTCGGGCCCTCCTTGAGGGCGACGGGCGCCGCGCGGTAGGCGGGGGGCTCGATGAAGCGGCCGCCGTGCTTGACCACGTCCTGGTAGAGCCGCTCGGTGACGACGCAGACCAGATCCCGCCCGGAGCGCTCCAGCACCGCCCGGGTGGCCTCGGCGTCGGCGAGTCGGCAGACCAGGTCCATCGCCTCGCCGGCGAGGCCGTTGTCGTCCTGCGCCACGGGCCCGACGTGCATGGCGACCCGGAGGGCCAGGCGTCGGCTCCGCTCCTCGTTCAGGGGTCTCAGCCCCTGGTGGATCTCGGCCAGCCAGGACCCGATCAGCCGGGCGGGCGGCACCCTGGCGTCGAGGGCGGCGATGAAGCCGTCGCCCCGGTCCTCCCGGTGGATGAGCGCCGGGCCGACCCCCACGGCGTGGAAGGCGTTGTCGGTCAGTTCGTAGACGTCCCGGCGCATGCGCAGTTTCGCGCCATCGCGCAGACCCCCCGATCCCCGGACGTCCACACTCATCAAGAACTTGTAGATAGCACTGCCCGCCACCCGCATCGCCCCCCGTCCTGCGTGAATGGGCATCAGCATTCCGGATTCGGGAGCGGCTGGATGTAGCCGTTTACACATTGCGATGCTCGAGCGGGAGCATGCCGGGGAGTCCGCGCCCCGGGCGCACGGAGACCACTCCGTTTCACCACCTCGCGCCCCCGGAAGGCGGGGAGATCGCCGAGCGAGGTACGGTTGACAATGGCCCGCCAAAACGGGACATCCGGTCGATGGCGACGCCCTTGCCGCCGATGTGGGGCAAGTCTCGCGGGTCGGCGAACGATGCAGGTCAAAGCGTTGCCGATGATCAATTCCGGATACCCGGACGGCCCTGTCCGGTGGCCGGGCCGAGCGGGCGAGCCTAGCGTCGTACTAAAATTTCCGGCTTGTTACGGCGTTGGACCGGACAACCCCAGGCAAACCTGCGGGCCCGCCGGCGCCCCGGAGGCTTCCGGGATCGAGACGCGAGGACCGATGGCAGCCATTCACGAGAGCAGTGCTCTCGGCCTGCTCGACGAAGAAATCCGCGTACAGCTCGGTGACACCGCACGCTTCTCCGGTGGTCCCGCCGCCTCTCCACGCACCCTCGTGGACATCTTCGACGCGGCCGTGCGGTCGTTCCCGGACGAGCTCGCCCTGGACGACGGCAGCACGCCCCTCACCTACCGCGCCCTCGCCGTCGAGGTGGAGCACCTCCGGCGCCGACTGGCGGCCGCAGGGGTCGGGCTCGGCGACCGGGTGGGCGTGCGCGTGCCGTCCGGCACCAATGACCTCTACGTGGCGATCCTGGCCGTCCTCGCGGTCGGCGCGGCCTACGTCCCGGTGGACGCCGAGGACCCCGACGAGCGGGCCGAGCTGGTGTTCGGCGAGGCGGACGTACGGGCCGTCGTCGGCGCCGGGCACGCGATCACCGTCCACGGCGCGTCCGAAGCCGCGGCCGGCCGGCCCGGCACCGAGCACGACGCCTGGATCATCTTCACCTCCGGCTCCACCGGCAGGCCCAAGGGCGTCGCCGTCGGCCACCGCAGCGCCGCCGCGTTCGTGGACGCCGAGGCCGCGCTGTTCCTCACCGAGGAGCCGATCGGCCCCGGCGACCGGGTCATGGCGGGTCTGTCGGTGGCCTTCGACGCCTCCTGCGAGGAGATGTGGCTGGCCTGGCGGTACGGGGCCTGTCTGGTGCCGGTGCCCCGGTCGCAGGTCAGGAGCGGCGCCGACCTCGGGCCCTGGCTGGTCGAGCAGGAGATCACGGTCGTCTCGACCGTGCCGACGCTGGCCGCGCTCTGGGAGCCCGAGGCCCTCAACGAGGTCCGGCTGCTGATCTTCGGCGGCGAGGCCTGCCCGCCCGAGCTGGTGCAGCGGCTGGTCACGGAGGGGCGGGAGGTCTGGAACACGTACGGGCCGACCGAGGCCACCGTGGTCGCCTGCGCCTCCCTGATGTCCGGCGAGGAGCCGATCCGGATCGGGCTGCCGCTCAGGGGCTGGGAACTGGCCGTGGTGGACGAGGCCGGGGAGCCCGTGCCGATGGGCGCCGGCGGTCAGCTGGTGATCGGCGGGGTCGGACTCGCCCGCTATCTCGACGCCGAGAAGGACGCGGAGAAGTACGCGCCGCTGGAGTCGCTGGGCTGGGAGCGGGCGTACCGCAGCGGTGACCTGGTGCGCGCCGACGCCGAGGGGCTCGTCTTCCTCGGACGGGCCGACGAGCAGATCAAGCTCGGCGGGCGGCGCATCGAGCTGGGCGAGGTGGACGCGGCGCTCCAGGCGCTGCCGGGCGTCGCGGGGGCCGCGGCCGCCGTGCGGACCGCGCGCAGCGGCAACCAGCTCCTCGTCGGGTACGTCGTCACGCAGGACGGCTGGGACCAGGCGGCGGCCGTGGAGCGGCTGCGCGCCGAGCTGCCCGCCGCCCTGGTGCCGCTGCTCGCGCCCGTCGACGACCTGCCGACGCGGACGTCCGGCAAGGTCGACCGCAACGCGCTGCCCTGGCCCCTGGAGGGCCTGGAGACGGCCGGCCCGGCCGAGCAGCTCTACGGCACCGAGGCGTGGCTGGCCGAGCAGTGGACGGAGGTCCTCGGCATCCCCGTCGGCAGCGCCCGCGACGACTTCTTCGCGATCGGCGGCGGCAGCCTGGCCGCCGCCCAGCTGACGACGAGGCTGCGCACCCGCTACCCGAGCGCCGCCGTCCTCGACATCTACCAGCAGCCCACCCTGCGCAAGCTCGCCCGGCACCTGGAGGAGTCCGCGCAGGGCGACGGCTCGGCCCGGGTCATCGCCCCGGTGCCGACGCGCGCCAAGGCGATCCAGCTCCTGCTGCTCCTGCCGCTGTTCACCCTGCGCGGAGTGCGCTGGACCGTGCCGCTCGCCCTGATCGGGAACCTGCTGCCCGGACACGCCTGGCTGCCGACCGCCCCCTGGTGGCTGATCGTGGCCGGGCTCCTGCTGCTCTTCAGCCCGCCCGGACGGCTCGCGATCGCCGCGGGCGGGGCACGGCTGCTGCTGCGCGGTGTGCAGCCCGGCCGCTACCCGCGCGGCGGCAGCGTCCATCTGCGGCTGTGGACGGCGGAGCAGCTGGCCGAGTTCATCGGGGCGACCTCGCTGACCGGAGCCTGGCTGGAGCGGTACGCGCGGGCCCTGGGCGCCAAGGTCGGGCCCGACGTGGACCTGCACTCGCTGCCGCCGGTGACCGGCATGCTGAAGCTGGGCCGGGGCGCGGCCGTGGAGTCCGAGGTGGACCTGTCCGGTCACTGGCTGGACGGCGACCGGCTGGAGATCGGCCCGGTCAAGGTGGGCGCGCACGCGGTCGTCGGCACGCGCAGCATGCTCTTCCCGGGAGCCCGGGTCGGCAAGCGGGCCGAGGTGGCGCCGGGTTCGGCGGTCACCGGTCAGATTCCCACCGGTCAGCGGTGGGCGGGCGCGCCCGCGGTCAAGCTCGGCAAGGCCAAGCGCAACTGGCCCAAGGAGCGGCCGGCGCGGGGCACGTACTGGCGGGTGATGTACGGCCTGACCGGTTTCGCGCTGACCTCGCTGCCCGTGCTGGCGGCCGGCGCGGCCCTGCTGGTGGCGAGCCTGTTCGTGGCGTCCGGCGACGGGCTCGGCGAGGCCCTTCGGGGCGCCGCGCTCGCGCTGGTGCCGGCCACGCTCGCCTTCGGGCTGGCGTACGCCGTGGTGCTGCTGATCGCCGTGCGGCTGCTGAGCATCGGCCTGCGCGAGGGCACGCATCCCACGCACAGCCGGATCGGCTGGCAGGCCTGGACCGTGACGCAGCTGATGGACCGCTCGCGCGAGACCCTGTTCCCGCTGTACGCCGGGCTGGTCACGCCGGTGTGGCTGCGGCTGCTCGGGATGCGCATCGGCAAGGGCGCCGAGGTGTCGACCGTCCTCGCGCTGCCCAGCCTGACCACGGTCGGCGAGGGCGCGTTCCTCGCCGACGACACGCTGACCGCGCCGTACGAGCTCGGTGGCGGCTGGGTGCGGATCGGGCGCGCGGAGATCGGTCGGCGGGCCTTCCTCGGCAACTCGGGGATGACCGCGCCAGGGCGCAGCGTGCCGGACGGCGGCCTGGTGGGCGTGTTGTCGGCGACGCCGAAGAAGGCGAAGAAGGGCAGCTCGTACCTGGGGCTGCCGCCGGTCAGGCTGCCGCGGAACACGACCGGCGGCGACCAGAGCCGGACCTACGAGCCGCCGGCGCGGCTGCTGTGGGCGCGCGCCCTGGTGGAGCTGTGCCGGATCGTGCCGGTGTTCTGCTCGGCGGGGCTGGCGGTGCTGACGGTGGCGGCGCTGTGCGCGCTGGGCGCCTGGGCGCCGCTGCTGTCCGGGCTGGTGCTGCTGGGCGCGGGAGCGGCCGCGGCTCTGTTGTCCGTCGTGGCGAAGTGGCTCCTCGTGGGCCGGCACCGCAGTGGCGAGCACCCGCTGTGGAGCGGGTTCGTGTGGCGCAACGAGCTGGCGGACACGTTCGTCGAGGTCGTCGCGGTGCCGTGGCTGGCGGGCGCCGTGCCGGGCACGCCGGTGATGACGGCGTGGCTGCGCGCGCTCGGGGCGCGGATCGGCGCGGGCGTGTGGGTGGAAAGCTATTGGCTGCCGGAGTCGGACCTGGTGACACTGGAGGACGGGGCCACGGTCAACCGGGGCTGTGTGCTCCAGACTCACCTCTTCCACGACCGGATCTTGCGGACGGATACTGTGGTCCTCCGAGAGGGTGCCACGCTGGGCCCTGGCGGGATCGTGCTGCCCGGCAGCACGATCGGGGCCCGTACGACCCTGGGCCCCGCGTCGCTCGTCATGGCCGCGGAGTCCGTCCCGGAGGACACCCGCTGGCTCGGCAACCCGATCGAGGCGTGGCGTCCCTGAGAACGGGCCGCTGAAAGCCGGCGGGCGGGGTGGCAGGACCCGGCGGCGGGGTGGTTCGAGTACAGGTCAGGGAGCGGACGGGGTAGTGGCAGTTCAGCAGACGGTCGGGCCGGATCCGTATTTCCCGGCCAACGGTGACCCCCGGTACCGGGTGCACCGTTACGAGCTCACGCTGGACTACCGGCCCGGTCCGAACCGGCTGTCGGGCGCGGCGCGGATCAACGCGATCGCGGGGCGCTCGCCGCTGAGCGAATTCCAGCTGAACCTGGCCGACTTCAAGATCGGCCGGGTTCGGGTGGACGGCCGGCAGACGCACTACAGCCACCGGGGCGGGCGGCTGCGGATCCGTCCCGCGAAGCCGATCCGCGCCGGGGCGGCCTTCACGGTGGAGGTGCACTGGTCGGGCAATCCGAAGCCGGTGAGCAGCCCGTGGGGCGGTCTCGGCTGGGAGGAGCTGGGCGACGGGGCGCTGGTGGCGAGCCAGCCCGTCGGGGCGCCGTCCTGGTACCCGTGCAACGACCGGCCCGCGGACAAGGCCTCCTACCTGATATCGGTCACGGTGCCGTCGGCGTACTCGGTGGTGGCCGGCGGCCGGATGCTGACGCGGACCACCAAGGCCTCGACGACGACCTGGGTGTACGAGCAGGCGGCGCCGACGTCGAGCTATCTGGTCGGCCTGTCGATCGGCAAGTACCAGACCGTCCTGCTGGGCGATCCGGGGCTCGGCGGCATCCCGCAGCACGGGCACATTCCGGGGCACCTGCTGGCGGAGTTCTCCCGGGACTTCGCGCGGCAGCCGGGGATGATGCACCTCTTCCAACAGCTCTTCGGGCCCTACCCGTTCGACGAGTACGCGGTGGTCGTGGCGGACGAGGAGCTCGATGTCCCCGTCGAGGCACAGGGGTTGTCGCTGTTCGGCGTCAACCATGTGGACGGGGCGCGGGGTTCGGAGCGGCTCGTGGCGCACGAGCTGGCGCACCAGTGGTTCGGCAACAGCGTGTCCATCGCCGACTGGCGGCACATCTGGCTGAACGAGGGGTTCGCCAAGTACGCGGAGTGGCTGTGGTCGGAGCGGTCGGGCGGCCGCAGCGCGCAGCGACTCGCCGCCGTCGCCCACCGGTTGCTGTCCTCGCGGCCGCAGGATCTGCGGCTGGCCGACCCCGGCCGCAAGTCGATGTTCGACGACCGGCTCTACGAGCGCGGCGGCCTCACCGTCCACGCGCTGCGCTGCGCACTGGGCGACGAGGCGTTCTTCCGCATGCTGCGGGCCTGGCTCGGCCTGCACCGGGGCGGTTCGGTGACGACGTCGACGCTGGTCGCCCACGCGGCCCGCTTCGCCCCGGAGCCGCTGGACGACCTGTTCGACGCGTGGGTGTACGGCACGGCCCTGCCGCCGCTGCCGGTCCTGTCCCTGGGCCGCAGCGCGGGCGCGGAGTCGGCGTGACGCTGCGCGGTGACCGCGGTCACCGCGCAGCTCCCCGCGCCCCTCACGGGGCACAATGGGGCCCATGGCTCGACGTACCGCCCGCCCACGACAGCGCACCTCCGCCGCCGTCCCGGCCGGCTGCCCCTGCGGACTGCCCGCGGCCTACGAGGCCTGCTGCGGACGGTTTCACGCGGGCGGCGACGCCGCCCCCACCGCCGAGGCGCTGATGCGGTCGCGCTACTGCGCGTTCGTGCAGGGCGATGCGGGACATCTGCTGCGGACCTGGCATCCGCGGACCCGGCCGGAGCGGCTGGAGCTCGATCCGGGGATGCGGTGGACGGGGCTGGAGATCCTCGCCACGGCCGGCGGGAGCGCCTTCCACCCGACCGGGGTCGTGGAGTTCCGGGCGTCCTACCGGGGCGGGGCGCTGCACGAGCGCAGCAGCTTCGAGCGGGTGGACGGGGCCTGGGTGTACGTGGACGGGGAGTTCCCCGGCTAGGGTCTGTCCGGCCGGGCAGGCTCTGAGGCGCTTCAGGGCGCCAGGATGTCCAGTTCCTTCAGCGCGCCGAGCGTGATCTCTCGGGTGAGGCTTTCGGCGCGGGCCGGGTCGCGTTCGCGGACCGCCTCCGCGACCTGGACGTGCAGGGTGACGGCGGCCGGAGCCGGGTCCTCGAACATGACCTGGTGATGGGTGCGGCCGGTCAGGACCTCCGCGACCACATCGCCGAGACGGGCGAACATCTCGTTGCCGGAGGCGGTGAGGATCACCCGGTGGAAGGCCACGTCGTGGTCCAGATAGCCCTCCAGCCGGTGGCCGCGTGAGTTGGCCACCATGCCGAGCGCGCACTCCGTCAGCTCCGCGCACTGCTCCGCCGTCGCGTGCTGTGCCGCCAGGCCCGCCGCGACCGGCTCGATCGCCGAACGCAGGACGGTGAGCGAGCGCAGCTGGTGCGGGCGGTCGGCGCCGGCCAGCCGCCAGCGGATGACCTGCGGGTCGTAGACGTTCCACTCCGCCTTGGGCCGCACCGTCACGCCCACCCGGCGGCGGGACTCGACCAGGTGCATGGACTCGAGGACGCGGACCGCCTCGCGCATGACCGAGCGGGAGACGTCGAAACGCTGGGCGAGTTCGTCGGTGCGCAGGACACTGCCCGGCGGGTAGTCGCCCGCGGTGATCGCGGGGCCCAGGGCGTCCAGTACTTGGCCGTGCAGACCCCGGCCCGGAGTGGTCATGCACACAGAGTACGGCGTAGATCACGGAGCCAAAAAGTCAGACTTATTTGTCACAGACTCTTGAATTAGTCGTACCTAATCGGTTTCAGTGTCGTCGGCGTCCGTCGACGTCAGATGTCGAGGAAGACAGCGAGGCAGAGATGCGTACCCCCCATGTCGTCGTGGTGATGGGCGTCGCCGGCACGGGCAAGACCACCATCGGTCCCCTGCTCGCCGCCCGGCTCGGCGTCCCCTACGCCGAGGGCGACGACTTCCACCCGCAGGCCAACATCGCCAAGATGTCGGCCGGCACGCCGCTCGACGACGACGACCGGTGGCCCTGGCTCGACGCCATCGGCGCCTGGGCGGACGGGCGGGCCGGGCTCGGCGGGGTGGTCAGCTGCTCGGCGCTGAAGCGGTCCTACCGCGACCGGCTGCGGGCCTCGGCCCCCGGTGTCGTCTTCGTGCACCTGGCGGGGGACCGCGCGCTGATCGAGGACCGGATGGCGCACCGCCAGGGTCACTTCATGCCGACGGCCCTGCTGGACTCCCAGTTCGCCACGCTCCAGCCCCTCCAGGCGGACGAGGCGGGCGTCGTCGTCGACGTCTCCGGCAGCCCGGAGGCCATCGCCGGGCGGGCCGGGGCAGCGCTCGCCGCCCTTCCCGACGCCGCCGCACAACCCCCCGCGCTCCCCCTCTCCCCTCCCCCTCTCTCCACCCCCGGCTCCACCCCCGGCTCCACCTCCCTCCCGAACCCATGACCTTGTAAGGGACTCCCCGTGACCAGACTCAGTGTGGGGTGCTGGCAGCGGACACCGCCGAGCCCATCACCTCGGCCGGCCACGCGCAGTTGGGCATCGCCGTCCTGGCGGGCATCGCCGTGATCGTCCTGCTCATCACCAAGTTCAAGCTGCACGCCTTCCTGGCGCTGACCATCGGCTCGCTCGCGCTCGGCGCGTTCGCCGGGGCTCCGCTCGACAAGGCCATCGCCTCCTTCACCACCGGGCTCGGCGCCACGGTCGCCGGCGTGGGCGTGCTGATCGCGCTGGGCGCGATCCGCCACATAGCCCGTCCTGGTCATGCAGCCCGTCGCCCAGGCGCCGCCTGTGGCTCCCTTGACGGAACTTCCGTCACGGACGCCACAGGCGGTGTTCCCGCTCGGCCCACTCCCGGCTCACCGTGCCCGTGCGCATACCGCGGCGGGCCTCCGGATCGCCGAGGGCCATGCCGATGTGGCCGGCGAGGACGACGCCGACGGTCAGGGCCAGCCAGTCGTGGACGAAGGTCGCGCTGGTGCGCCACATGATCGGGGTGAGGTGGGTGAACCACATCAGCAGACCGGTGCCGAGCATCACGAGGGTCGCCCCCGCGATCCAGGCCGCGTAGATCTTCTGCCCGGCGTTGAACTTGGCCGCAGGCCGCGACTCCCGCCGCTTGTCCCGGTGCAGGGCGGCCCGCAGCCAGCGCCGGTCGTGCGGGCCGAAGCGGTTCAGGTGCCGCAGGTCGGCGCGGAAGGCGCGGGAGGCGAGCCCCGCCAGGACCGGGACGGGCAGGGCGAGGCCCGCCCACTCGTGGATCCGGACCACCAGCTCGCGGCGGCCCACGAGCTCGGCGAACTCGGGGATGTAGAGACAGGCCGCGGTCGCCACGCACACGCCCATCAGCGCGCCCGTGGTGCGGTGCACCCACCGTTCGGCCCGGCTGAACCGGCGGACACCCGTGGCGGCGGACGGCGCCTCAGCTCGTAGGCTCATCATCGCGTCCGTTCGAACGGCCGACCCAGGCGTCGACGTCGTAGCCCCGCTCCTCCCAGTAGCCCGGCTTCACCTTCTCGGTGACGGTGATGCCGGAGAGCCACTTGGCGGACTTGTAGAAGTACATGGGCGCCACATAGAGGCGGACCGGGCCGCCGTGGTCGTGACCGAGGTCCTTGTCCTGCATGCGCAGCGCGACGAGGACGTCGGCGCGGCGCGCCTGGGCGAGCGTGAGGCTCTCGGTGTAGGCGCCGTCGAAGCAGGTGAAGCGGATCGCGCCGGCCTCGGCCCGGACGCCGGCCGCGTCGAGGAGGGCGGAGAGCCGGACGCCCTCGAAAGGCGTGCCGGGGACCCGCCAGCCGGTGACGCACTGGACGTCCTTGACCATGCGGGTCTGGGGCATGGCCCTGAGCTGGGGCAGTGTGTAGCTGCCGGGGCGGTCGACCAGGCCGTCCACCGTGAGGCGGTAGTTCGTGGCGTTCTTGTGCGGGACCGACGAGGTCACCGAGTAGTAGCGGAAGCCGCCGCCGTTGGGCAGCAGGCCGGTGAGGCCGGTGGGGTCCTTGTCGGCCGCGCCGGCCAGGAAGGCCTCCATGCCGCGCTGGAGCGGGGGCGCGGCGACGACGCCCAGCGCACCGAGGGCGAGCGTGCCGAGGAAGACCCGCCGGCCTACGGGCGCGCCGCGCTCGCCGGGTGCGCCGTGTTCGCCGGGCGACGGGGGCGGCTCGGGCGGCTCGGACGCCTCTGACGGTCCGGATGGTTCGGGGTTCACCTTTCCATTCGAACACTCGGGGACCCGCGGGGCCAGCGATCCCGGGCGGCCGTCAGACTTCCGTCATCACTTCTTACCCCGCTCTCAGACCGGGGCCCCGCCATCGGTCCCGAGCGCGCCGGCACGGGCCGCGCGAAAGGCCGGGTACGGGTCGCGGGCCGGGTAGGACCAGGGCTCGGGGGTGGCGTGCTGCCCGATGCGCCGGAAGAGGGCGGCGGCCTCGGCGCCCCGGCCCTCGCAGAACGTGGCGTGGGCGAGGAAGTTCAGGTCGAGCAGCCGACGGGGGTGGCCGTCGCCCTCCCACTCCTCCCACTCCAGCCACCAGTCGAACGCGGCCTTCAGCACGTCCCGGGCCCGGCCGTCCTGCCAGTGCCCGGAGGCGACGGGGTCGGCGGGCGCGAAGCCGTGCGCGGCCAGGACGCGGTAGCGCTCGGCGTGCGCGACGACCGGGAGGACGGCCAGCGGGGAGTCGGCGGGCGCCTGCTCGGCGGCCCAGGCGGCGAAGTCGTAGACCTCGTGCAGCGGGTCCGGGCCGCCGTCCGACCGGCGCTCCGCGAGCCGGGCGACCATCAGATGGTGGGCGTGGTGGTGGTCGCGGTACCGGGACCGGACCTCCTCGAAGATGCGCACGGCCGCCGACCCGGCGTCCCGCTCCAGCTGGAGCAGGCCGAGCCAGGGGGTGGGGTCGGCGGGCGCGAGCGCGGCGGCCGACCGGCAGGCCGCCCGGGCGACGGCCGGATCGTCCTTGCCGCGCAGCGCCCGGCGGACCCGGGCCATCGCGTGCAGGACGGCGGCGTCGGCGCAGCCGGGTTCGGCCAGCAGCCAGTCATGGGCCCAGGCGGCCGCGTGCGGCTCGAGGGCGAGGACGGCGACCCGGTGCGCGCGGCGGTCCCAGTCGTCGCCGGTGCGGGCCAGCAGGGCGCGCACGGGCTGCCGTCGGCCCTGGGCCAACGCGGCGCGCGCGACGACGAGTTGACTGTCGTCCAGCGCCGGGTCGGGTGCGGGGGCGGGGACCGGGGCGGGGGTCTGACGGCCGCGCTCGTGAGCGCGGCCGAGGGAGAGCGGGGGTGGGGGCACCGCGGGGCTTCCTCATCCTCCTGGGAGGCGGCTGTGGCATCGGCCCGCGATCGGCCGATCACGCGCAGTCAACCCCCGGCCGACGCTCATCGTCAAGGCCCGGGAAACCGTGACAGGTGTCAACCGGCTTACGGCACAGGGAAGTTGACGCGACCCGGCCCTGGTGGGAGCCGCCGCGGCCGGAGCTTCGAGGAATCGGTGTGGCGTATGCCATGGCGCGGCCCGGCCGGAGCCCACACCATGGCCGTAGAGGGACGCTAGAGTCGGCCACTACGCACCCCGTCCGTGGTCCGACCGGATGATCGAGGTACGCAGCGTGTCGGTTCTGGTTCTGGTTCTCGCCGTGAGCGCCGCCTGCTGCCTGGGCTTCGGGTTCGTGCTCCAGCAGAACGCGGCCCAGAAGGCGCCGCTCGGCGACTTCCTCTCGCCGCGACTGCTCCTCGACCTCATGAGGGTGCCGCGCTGGCTCGGCGGCATCGGCCTGATGGTGGCCGGCATGGCGCTCGGCGCGGTCGCGCTCGGCCAGGGCGAGATCTCCCTGGTGGAACCGCTCCTCGCGACGAACCTGCTGTTCGCCCTCGCGCTCTCCCGCCACCAGACCAAGCAGCCGCTGGGCCGCCAGGGCTGGGCGGGCCTGCTGCTGCTCGCGGGCGGCGTGACCACCTTCATCGTGGCGGGCGAGCCGCGCGGCGGCAGCGCGCTCACGGATCCGCTGCGGCACTGGCTGATCATCGGCGTGATGGTCGGACTGGCCCTGCTGCTCACGACCTACGCCAAGCGCTCCCGGCTGAGCTCCGGCCCGGTCCTGCTCGCCCTGGCGGCCGGCCTGCTGTACGGCGTCCAGGACGCGCTGACCCGGGTCAGCGGGCAGCGGTTCTCCGCGGGCGGCCTCGGCGAGATGCTGACCGGCTGGCAGCCGTACGCGGTGCTCGCCCTCGGCGTGACCGGACTCGTACTGGTCCAGAGCGCCTTCGAGACGGCGCCCCTGCGGATGTCCCTGCCCGCGCTCACCGCCGCCCAGCCCCTCGCCGGGATCATCTGCGGCGTCGGCTTCCTCGGCGACCGGCTGCGCACCGACACCGGCGCGATGGCCTGGGAGGCGGCGGGGCTGGCGGCGATCGTCGCGGGCATCGTGCTCCTCGGACTCCACCCGGCGATGCCACGGGGCACGGCGCCGCGCGAGCGGGTGCCCGACCTCCAGCCCCGGTAGCAGCCGCGGTCGGCGACGGGCCTGCTTGGATGGGGCCATGAGCGCTGCTGACGAGATCCTCGACATCGTCGACGAGCACGACCGCGTCGTCGGACGGTTCCCGCGCGGGCAGGCGTACGCCGAGGGCCTGCGCCACCGCTGCGTCTTCGTCCGGGCCAGGGACGCCGAGGGCCGGATCTTCGTCCACCGCCGCACCCCGACCAAGCTGGTCTTCCCCTCCCTGTACGACATGTTCGTCGGCGGGGTGGTCGGCGCGGGCGAGAGCTACGACGACGCCGCTCTGCGCGAGGCCGAGGAGGAGCTGGGCGTGAGCGGTCTGCCCCGCCCGGAGTTCGTCCTCAAGTTCCGCTACGACGGCCCCGCCGGGAGCTGGTGGTCGGCCGTCTACGAGGTCCGCTGCGAGCTGCCGGTGAACCCCCAGGCGGAGGAGGTGGCCTGGCACGAGTTCCTTGCGGAGGCGGAGCTCGAACGGCGCCTGCCGGAGTGGGAGTGGGTGCCGGACGGGCTGGCCGCGCACGAACGGCTGCGGGAGTTCCACGCCCGGGGCGACGGGTAGGGTCCTGCGGGTGATCGAGTTCGTACGGAACGTCCGGTTGTGGTTCGCGCCCGCGCAGGTGCGGGAGGAGGGCAGCACGCCCGACTACCGGTTCTCGCTGGCGAACGAGCGTACGTTCCTGGCCTGGCTGCGCACCGCGCTCGCACTGATCGGCGGGGGCTTCGCGGTGGACCAGTTCCTGCCGGACCTGCGCTGGGGCTGGCGGGTCGGGCTCGCGCTCGCGCTGCTCGCGGCGGGCGTGCTGTGCTCGCTGCGCGCGGTGAACCACTGGGTGCGCTGCGAGCGGGCCATGCGCCGGGGCGAGGACCTGCCGGCGTCCCGCTTCCCGGCGCTGCTGGGCGTGCTCGTCGCGGTGGTGGCCGTGGCGATGGTCGTCGTGGTGCTGGTGGGGTGGGAGGGGTGAGCGGCGCGGCCGCGCCGGTGCGCGATCCCGGCCTCCAGCCCGAGCGGACCCGGCTCGCCTGGCGGCGGACGACGCTGGCGAGCACCGTCGCCGCCGTGCTCGGGCTGAAGAGCGCGCTGCACGGCGGCGCGTCGGCGGCGGCGCTCGTCGCCTGCGCCCTGGTCTGCGGCCTGTGGCTGGCCTTCCTGCTGCTCGCCCACCGCCGTATCCGCGCCCTCGCCGCCACGGCGATCCCGGCGGCCCTGACCCCACGGCACGCCACGGCGACGGCGCTCTGCGCGGTGGCCACTGCGGTGTGCGCCGCGGCCCTGGTCCTCTAGGCCCGTACTTCGCAGGTCACCCGATCGTGAAGATCAAGTGGTCGTGGCTGATCGCTCGCCGATCGGAACCGCTACGGCAATAGCGGTCCCGGACCGACCCAGTCGAGATCGGACGCTGAGAGGCCGCTGCGGCGAACCTTTTCGGCGACCTGCGAAGTACGGGTCTAGGGGGTTTCCTACTCGGTCGTCTCGTCCGCCCAGTCGACCGTCACCACGATCTTGCCGCGGGTGCGGCCCTGCTGGTTCAGTCGGTGGGCGTCCGCCGCGCGTTCCAGCGGGAACGTGTCGGAGACGTGCACGGAGACCACGCCCTGTTCGGCGAGTCCCGCCAGCCGGGTGAGGTCCTCGGCGTCGGGCCGGACCCAGTAGTACCGGCCGCCGTAGCCGACGACGTCCCCGTCGGCGATCGACACCAGGCGTCCTTCCGGGGCCAGCAGATTGGCGGAGACCTTCAGGCTGTCGCCGCCGACCGTGTCGAAGGCCGCGTCCACGCCCTCGGGGGCCAGCCCTCGCACCCGTTCGGAGAGGCCCTCGCCGTAGGTCACGGGCTCGCCGCCGAGCGAGCGCACGAAGTCGTGGTTGGCCTCGCTCGCCGTGCCGATCACCCGGGCGCCCAGGTGGGCGGCGAGCTGCACGGCGATGGAGCCGACGCCGCCCGCCGCCGCGTGGACGAGGACCGTCTCGCCCCGTTTGACCTGGAGGGCCTTGGTCAGCACCTGGTAGGCGGTGAGTCCGGCCAACGGCAGGCCGGCGGCCTGCTCCCAGGTGAGGTTGCGCGGCTTGCGGGCCAGGGTGCGCACCGGGGCGGCGACGTACTCGGCGAAGGTGCCGCGCGAGAGGAAGTCCTCGCGGACGTAGCCGATGACCTCGTCGCCGACCGCGTACTCCGCGACGGACGCCCCGAGCTGGACGACGACCCCCGAGACGTCCCACCCCGGAACGACCGGGAAGACGGCGTCGATGATCGGGTCCAGGTACCCCTCGCGGCACTTCCAGTCGACGGGGTTCACGGCCGCCGCCCGCACCTTGACCAGCACCGAGTCGGGACCGACCTTGGGGTCCCGGACGTCCCCGAAGCGAAGCGTCTCCGGCCCGCCGTAGCGTGAGTAGCTGATGGCCTTCATGGGTCCGACCCTCCGGGGTCCCCGCACGCCACGCAAGCCGAATGACCCGTTGTGCGGAGTTCGACATGGTTCGCGTGGCAGCCTGTCCGACGTCATCACCCCCACAGCTTCGAAGGTGAGCACCGCATGACCACCCTGCACGTCGAGCACCCCGCCCACCCGCACAGCCACGGCCCGGACTGCGGGCACACCCGGGTGAGCCACGGCGACCATGTCGACTACGCCCACGACGGGCATCTGCACCGGGAGCACGGCGGCCACTGGGACGAGTGCGAGCCCGGCGGGCATGTGACCCACGACGGGCACGAGCACCGGCACGGCGCGGACTGCGGGCACCCGAGCGTGCTCCACGGCGATCACGTGGACTACCTGCACGACGGTCACCGGCACGCGGAGCACGACGGCCACTGGGACGACCACTGACACGAGCACCGGCGCGGCCGCAGGACGACGACCGGGGCGGCTGAAAACCGCCCGCACACGGCTCCCCGGGTGCTGCCCGGGGAGCCGTCGCCCTATCGTGGGCCCCTCGTGGCTCAGATCACGTTGGGCGCGACCACTGGACGGCATACCGACCGGTCGGCATCATGGGACGGAGTCCCGTTCGCCCGTCCCGTCCGTAGGAGCGACGCATGAGCCCCGACCACCCGCCCGGACTCGACCTCGACCGGCTGCGCGCCCTGCTGGAACGCGAGCGCCCCGGTCTGGTCCGGGGCCCCCTCACCGGCCGGCTGATCGAGGGCGGGCGGTCGAACCTCACCTACGCGGTCTCCGACGGCGAGGCGAAGTGGGTCGTCCGGCGGCCTCCGCTCGGGCACGTCCTGGCCACCGCGCACGACATGAAGCGCGAGCACCGGGTGATCAGCGCACTGCACCCGACGAGTGTGCCGGTGCCGCGCCCGGTGCTGCTGTGCGAGGACCCCGAGAACGAGGCGGTGCTCGGGGCGCCCTTCTACGTCATGGAGTTCGTCGAGGGCACCCCCTACCGCACGGCCGAGGACCTCGCCCCGCTCGGCGAGCAGCGCACCCGGGACGCGGTGCTGTCGCTGGTGGACACGCTGGTGGAACTGCACGCGGTGGACCCCGCCGGGGTGGGCCTGGCCGACTTCGGCCGTCCCGAGGGCTTCCTGGACCGGCAGCTGCGCCGCTGGGGCAAGCAGCTCGACGCCTCCCGCAGCCGCGACCTCGCCGGGATCGACGAGCTGCACGCGGCGCTCGGCCGCGCGCTGCCGCACTCCCCCGCCCCCGCGGTCGTGCACGGCGACTACCGGCTCGACAACGTGCTGATCGGCGCCGACGACAAGATCAAGGCGATCCTCGACTGGGAGATGTCGACGCTCGGCGACCCGCTGACCGACCTGGGCCTGCTGGTGATGTACAGCGTGCCGCTGGAGCTGCCGGACTCCCCCATCTCCACGACCGCCGCCGCCGTCGGACACCCGTCGGCGGCCGAGCTGATCGAGCGGTACGCGGTCCGTTCCGGCCGGGACGTCTCGGCGGTCTCCTGGTACACGGCGTTCGCCTGGTTCAAGCTCGCCGTGATCCTGGAGGGCATCCACTACCGCTACACGCTGGGCCAGACGGTCGGGCGCGGCTTCGACCGCATCGGGGATCTCGTCCCCCTCTTCATCGCGCACGGCACGACCACTCTCCAGGAAGGCTGACCGGCATGGACTTCGCGTTCGACGCCCGCACCGAGGAACTCCGCGCCAAGCTGCTCGCCTTCATGGACGAGTACGTCTACCCGGCCGAGGCCGTCGCCGAGGAGCAGCGCGCGCTGCTGGCCTCGCCGTGGGACACCCCGGCGGTGGTGGAGGAGCTGAAGGCGGAGGCCCGCAGGCAGGGCCTGTGGAACCTCTTCCTGCCCGACGCCGAGCACGGCGCCGGTCTGACGAACCTCCAGTACGCGCCGCTGGCCGAGCTCACCGGCCGCTCCCCGCATCTGGCGCCGACGGCCCTGAACTGCGCCGCGCCGGACACCGGGAACATGGAGGTGCTGGCGCAGTTCGGCGACGACCAGCAGAAGAAGCAGTGGCTGGAGCCGCTGCTGGCCGGTGAGATCCGCTCGGCGTTCGCGATGACCGAGCCGGACGTGGCCTCCTCCGACGCCACCAACATCACCACGCACATCGAGCGGGACGGCGACGACTACGTCGTCACGGGCCGCAAGTGGTACATCTCCGGGGCGATGAACCCGGACTGCCGGATCTTCATCGTGATGGGCAAGACGGACCCGGACGGCGCCGATCCGCGCCGCCAGCAGTCCATGATCCTGGTCCCGCGCGACACCCCCGGCGTCACCGTGAAGCGCGCCATGAAGGTCTTCGGGTACGAGGACCACTCGCACGGCGGCCACGCCGAGGTGGTCTTCGACCACGCGCGCGTGCCGGTGACGAACCTGGTCGGCGAGGAGGGCGGCGGCTTCGCCATCGCCCAGGCCCGGCTCGGCCCCGGCCGCATCCACCACTGCATGCGGCTGATCGGCATGGCGGAGCGGGCGATCGAGCTGATGTGCCGACGGGCCGTCTCCCGCGACGCCTTCGGCAGGTCGCTGGCCCAGCAGGGCGTGATCCACAACTGGATCGCGGACGCGCGCGTGACGGTCGAGCAGCTGCGCCTGCTGGTGCTGAAGACCGCCTGGATGATGGACACGGTCGGCAACCGGGGCGCCCACACCGAGATCCAGGCCATCAAGATCGCGACGCCCCGCGCGGTCGTCGACATCATCGACCGCGCGATCCAGCTCCACGGCGCGGGCGGCGTCAGCCAGGACTTCCCCCTGGCCGAGCTGTACGCGAGCGCCCGCACCCTGATGATCGCCGACGGCCCGGACGAGGTCCACCAGCGGTCGCTGGCCCGGCGGGAGCTGAAGAAGTACCTGTAGGGCACGCGGTAAGGGGCGGTCGCCATGGGCGACCGCCCCTTACCGCCGGGCGCAGCCGCTACGGACGCAGCGCCCGCAGCAGCAGGTCGGCCAGGTGGTCGGCGACCTCCTGGGGGCTCATCGGTCCGCCCGGCCGGTACCAGGTCGACAGGTGGTGCACGGACCCGAAGTGGTAGTCCACGACCAGGTCGGCCGGGGTCGCCGTGGAGAAGACACCGGTCTCCTGGCCCTCCTCGATGAGCGCGCGGAAGCGTTCGTGATACCGCCGCCGCTCGGCCCGCACCTGCTTGTTCTTCTCCGGGCTCAGATGGTGCATCGACCGGAAGAAGATCATCGCGTCGTCGAGGTTCTCGATCGTCGTGACCACGACGTCCGCCGCCGCGCCGCGCAGCCGCTTCTCGATCGGCTCGTCGGCGTTCGCGAAGGCGTCCAGGCGCTCCTGCTGGACGCGCAGCACGCGCGCGTACACCTCGTGCAGGAGGTCGTCCTTGGAGCCGAAGTAGTGGTACAGCGCCCCCTTGGTGACACCGGCCGCCTCCACGATCTCCTGCACCGAGGTGCGGTCGTAGCCCTGCTCGGCGAAGAGCCGGGTGGCGGCGGCCAGCAGCCGCTGCGGCACGGGGGTCCCGTCGCCGTCCGTCGTCCTGGGCACTGCCGCCACCTCTCGCTTTGTTCCTGCCGACCGGAGTGTCTACCGACCGTCGTGCGGGCGGGAACGCAGTTCCCGACGGAGGATCTTCCCACTCGCCGTCTTGGGCAGCTCGGGCAGGATCTCCACCTGACGCGGATACTTGTAGGCCGCCAGTCTGTCCTTGCAGTAAGCGGCGAGCGTATCGGCATCCGCGTCGGCTCCGGGTCGCAGGCTGATGTACGCCTTGACGGTCTCCCCGCGGTAGCCGTCCGGCACCCCGACCACGGCGGCCTCGCGCACCGCCGGATGCGTGTACAGCACGTCCTCGACCTCGCGCGGCCACACCTTGAAGCCGGACGCGTTGATCATGTCCTTCTTGCGGTCGACGACGTACAGCCAGCCGCGCTCGTCCATGAACCCGATGTCGCCGGTGCGCAGCTCCCCGCCGGGGAAGGTCTCGGCGGTGGCCTCGGGCCGCCGCCAGTACCCGGGCACGACCTGCGGCCCCCGGACGACGATCTCGCCCTGCTCGCCGAAGGGCACCTCCGCGCCCCGGTCGTCGACGATCCGCACGATCGTGTCGGGTCCGGGCACGCCGACCGCGAGGGTCCCGGAGGCCGGGTCGACCGGCGCCTCCAACTGCGGCGGGACGGAGGCGCAGGGGGCGGTGCACTCGGTGAGCCCGTAGCCGTTGCGGATGTACGGCCCGAAGCCGGCCCGGAACCTCTCCACCAGGGCGGGCGGCACCGGTGCTCCGCCGGAGGAGATGTTCACGAAGGAGGAGAAGTGGTCGGGCGTGACGTCCGGGTGGGCGGCCAGCGCCATGAAGGCGGTGGAAGGGCCGACGGTGTAGTGCGGCCGGTGCTCGGCGAACGCCTCCAGCACGACGCCCGTCTCGAAGCGGTACGTCAGCACGAGCGTGCCCGCGCTGTTCAGACAGGCGCCGAGCTGGCAGACCATGCCGGTGATGTGGAACAGCGGCGCGAGCGCGTAGTAGACGGGCGCCTCGGGCAGATGCAGCCCGGTGCGCTGCCGCTCGGCGTTGAACATGATGTTGGCGTGGGTGTTGGTCGCGCCCTTGGGGGCCCCGCTGGTGCCCGAGGTGTAGCTGATCAGGGCGATGCCGTCGGGGTCGGACTCGCGGCCCTCGGGCGCCGGATGGCCGGCCCGGGCGACGACGGTGAGGTCGTCGGCGTCGGACGCCTGCTCAAGCCGTTCGAAGGGCAGCACGCGCGCGTCGCCCCGCGTCTGGAAGTCCAGCTCGCAGCCGGTGAGCACGATCCGCACCGGCGAGTCGGCGGCCGTGTCGCGCAGATACGACTCCCAGGCCCGGTCGGAGCAGATCAGCGCGGCGACCTCGCCGTCCCGCAGGACATGGGCGACCTCCCCCGACTTGTACATCGGGTTGACGGGGACGACCGTCGCGCCCGCCTTCCAGGCGCCCAGCAGGGCGAGCACGAAGAGCGGGGAGTTCTGCAGCAGCACGGCGACCCGGTCGCCGGACTCCAGGCCGCGGGCGGCGAGGTGACCGGCGACGGAGTCGCTCAGCTCGTCCACCTCGCGGTAGCTGAGCCGCCCGTCGAAGTAGGCGAGGCAGGTGCGGTCGGGGGCCTCGGCGACAGACCGGCGGAAGGCGTGGACGAGGGAGTCGGCGGGATCGATCGGGGCGCGCTGGGCGTCGTCGAGAAGGTCCAGCCAGGGCTTGGCCGCGTAACGGGAGACGGGCGCGGGGTCGGGCGTGGCGTCGGGCGTGGTCATTCGGCGGCCGCCTCCCACTTCTGCTGGAGGTGGTTCATGTTGGTCAGCCAGCGGTCGGGTTCGCTCGCGCGCACCTGGTAGTACCCGGCGACCTCGGGGTGCGGCAGGATCAGGAAACGGTCCTCGGCGATGCCCTTGAACAGGGCGTCCGCCACGTCCTGCGGCTCGATCGCGGTGGGCTTGAGCACCAGGTCGCCCGCGCTGCCGGTGGCCTCCAGCATGTCGGTGCGCACGCCCTGGGGACAGATCGCGTGGACCTTGATCCCCCGGTGGCGGTAGGTCAGCGACAGCCATTCGGCGAAGGCGTACGCGCCGTGCTTGGTGACGCTGTAGGGCGCGGCCCCGATCATCGTGAGCAGCCCGGCGGCGGAGACGGTGGAGACGAACCGGCCCTTGCCGCGCTCCAGCCAGCCCGGCAACAGCGCGTGCGCCGCGCGGACATGCGCCATGACGTTGACGTCCCAGGCCTGCGCCCAGACGGCCTCCCCGGCCGCCTCCGAGCCGCCCGAGGCGACTCCGGCGTTGGCGCAGTACACGTCGACCGCGCCGCCGAGCGCCTCCCGGGCCGCCTCGACGATCGCCGAGGCGTCGCCCGCAACCGCGATGCCGCCGATCTCGTCGGCGACGGCCCGCGCACGGTCGGCGTCCAGGTCGTTGACGACGACCCGGGCACCCTCGGCGGCGAAGCGGCGGGCCAGCGCGGCCCCGATGCCGCCCCCCGCTCCGGTCACGACCACTCCGGCATCCTGCACGGCTTCCACCATCGGTCTCCTTCGACGCGACTGCGGCACGAATCGGCTCCGACGCCAGACTAACCGGTCGGTATGTATCAGGAAAGGGCCGACCACAGGGTACGCGCGCTCCGGCGGACCCGTGGGGATCGTCTTTTGTACGGATCCGCAGTGACGTATGGCCAATTGCGGCTGTTGGCAGGACGATGCGCGCACCTGGCGCACCACTTCGGGGGACGAGGGGCCTGTCATGGCAGATCCGGCGATGAGCGTGACTCCCTACTGGGAACTGACCTTCGACGCCGACGGGGACGTCGACGGCACGAGGCGGGACCGGCTGCTGACCGAGGTGAAACGGCGCGGCGTCCAGGATCTGATCGTCTTCTCGCACGGCTGGAACAGCGACCGCTCCGGCGCGACCCGCCTCTACAACCGCTTCTTCGCCCCGATCCCCGGTCTCGTTCCGGCGGCGAAGATCGGTTATGTGGGTGTGGTGTGGCCGTCGATGCGGTTCTCGGACGAGCCCATCCCCGACTTCCCCCGGTCCGTGGCGGCCGACCCGGCGCACCGCCCGGCACTGGACGAGGACACCCGGCACGCCCTCCTGGAGACGTTCCCGGGCCGGGCCACGGTGGTCGACCAGATCGGGCGGATGCTGGAGCAGCGACCGCCGGAGGAGGCCGAGCTGGAGGAGTTCGGACGGCTCTTGCGGCTGCTCGTGGACGTGGTGCCGCCGGGACCGCAGGCGCTGTTCGCGGCGGACACCCTGGCGGAAGGGGTGCCGCAGGACGAGCCGGAGATGTTCACCGGCTCGACGGCGGCGGCCTGCGAGGAGTTCGCGCGCGCCCTGACCGGCCTCGAATCCCCTTCGGGCATCGAGGAGTTCAGCCTTCCCAACCCGTGGGACGGGGCACACGAGCTACTGCGCCAGGCCACCTACTACGCGATGAAGCGGCGCGCGGGGACGGTCGGCGAACGGGGACTCGGCCCGTTCATCGGCCGGCTGGCCGCGGTGGCGCCCGGCGTCCGGGTTCATCTGGTGGGGCACAGCTTCGGCGGGCGGCTGGTGTCGTTCGGGCTGCGTGGGCTGCCCGAGGGAGTGCGCACGGTGAAGTCCGTGACGCTGCTCCAAGGGGCCTTCTCGCACTACGCCTTCGCGACCAGACTGCCGCACGACCCGCGCGCGGGAGGGGTGCTCCAGGGTCAGCAGAACCGCATCGACGGCCCCCTGGTGTGCTGCTACTCCTCCTTCGACCAGGCGCTGAGCACGATGTACCCGCTGGCCTCCCGGATGGCGGGCGACGCGCAGGGGATGGCCGAGGAGTTCGGCCTCGGGGCCGTGCTCGGCGCCAAGTGGGGTGCGATGGGGCACGACGGGGTGAAGGCGGTGCCGGGTACGCGCGCGTGCACGCTCGCCGAGGCGCTGGCCGGACGGCTGCCGGCCTCGGGCTGTGTGAACGTCGACGCGTCCGCGGTGGTCCGCCGCGGTGGGGCGCCGGCCGGGGCGCACAGTGACATCGTGCACCCCGAGCTGGCGCGGGTGGTGCTGGCGGCGGGCCGTATCCACTGAGGACACGGCCGCCGCCGTCCTTCACGGGCTCACCGGTGCGAGGTGAACTCCACCACCTGCTGGAAGGTGGGCCGGTTCTGCCAGCTGATGTTGCCGTGCTTGATGCCGCCCAGAGTGCGCTGGACGATCGAGTCGGCGCACCACTGGTTGCCGGCGGCGCACAGGGCGTCGCCCGGGTAGACCTGGGCCGCGGTGAGACCGGCCGCCGTCTTCAGGGTGCTGATGAGGACGTCACGGCAGCCGGTGAGGGTGCCGCCGCCGCAGTACTTCTGCGTCAGCCCGCCCTGTACCGACTCGCCGAGCACGGCCCGGATGTCCTTGTCGACGTAGCTCCACCAGCCGTACTGGAAGGAGCTTCCGGCGTGCGCCCCGGTCGGGCCGTGGGCGGCGGACGGGGCCTCGTCCACGGGCAGGTTGGCGGTGAACGCGGTGTACAGGGCGGTCCCGAGGCCGGGTTCGAACTCGGCCTTGACCAGCAGCGGCCACCAGGCGTCCAGGATGCGGATCGCGTCGGCGTCGGCGTAGGTCTTCGAGCCGGCCGTGGTCTCCGTGCGCTTGCCGCCCGCCGTGAGCCAGGTCTGGAGTTTGGTCACGGCCGCCGCCACGGTGGTGTCCGTGACCGTGGAGCTCTTGATCACCTTCAGCAGGTCCGGCAGGACGTCCTCGGCGCGCAGGTCCGCGAGCGCCGCGTCCGCCATCGCCTTCGTCAGGGACGCGCGCGTGACGCCGCCGGCCGCGACCAGCTTCTTCACCCGGTCCTCGAGCAGGTTGCCGCGGTGCACCGACCCGTCGCCCCAGGAGGCCGTCGAGTAGTCCAGGGCCTGTTTGTTGTTCCAGGAGATGTAGTAGTCCTGGTCGATGGAGTTGGGGTGCGCCGAAGCCGGCGTGTACTCGGCCGTGTTGGTGGCCGGCACCCAGTTCTTCCACTCGTACGCCGCCTGCGCCCACACCGGGAACTCGGCGTCGACGCCGCTCGCGCGCACCGGGTTGTCGCCGCTGTTGTAGTACGCGGTGTGGGTGGAGTCGGCGTAGAACCAGTTGAAGGTGTAGTTGATGTGCTGCACCGCGCTCTGGAAGGTCTGCGGGCTCTTGACGTAGTCCGGGTCGTTCAGCATCTGGAAGCCGATGATCGAGTCGGCCTCGTGCATGAACGAGGAGCGCAGGGTGGTGTAGGCGACCTTCTTGCCGCCCACGGTCGCCCGGTACTCCACGGGACCGTACTTGGTGCGGTAGACGCGCATCGTGTACGAGCCCACGGCCGTGCCGTCCGCGGTGGTCGGCTTCCAGGCGTTCTTCTGCTCCACCACGTCCATGGCCGTGCAGACGCCGTGGTACAGGTAGTGGTAGTCGTCCTGGCACAGCTCGACCGCGTAGGTGTCGATGATGTCCTGGCCGGAGGTCGTGGCGCTCCACGAGTAGTCCTGGCCGCGGCCGAGCTCGACGTACATGCTCAGGCCCGCGAAGGAGGCGCCGCGGGCGCTGATGCCCGGGCCCTGGATCTCCTGGAGCATGAGCAGTTGCGGGGCGAAGTAGCCGGTCTGCGGTCCGAAGACGGCGATCGGGTGGCCGCTGGCCGTGGCGCTGCCGCTCACCACGAGGGCGTTGGACATGCCGCGCTTGGCCGAGCTGAGGGCGGTCGCGGTCGCCGTGGCGGAGGCGGCGCTCGCGCTCGCGTCGCCGCCGGTGCCCGTGGCGTCGTAGACGAGCGGTTGTGTGCTCACCGAGCCGGCGTCCGGCAGCGCCGCGCCCTGCGGGTTCGCGGGCTTGGCGGCGTACGGGAAGCTCTCGCCGTCGTGGAGGGTGAGGACGGCCTCGGGGTCGTTGCGTTCGCGGAACGCCTCCCAGACCTGGGTGCCCTGCGTGACGCCGTATTTCTCCTGCGCGGTGAGCAGTGAGACGGCGTTGTTGACCTCTCCGCCGCCGCCGGAGCCGAAGAGCGCGCCGATGACCGAGGCCAGCGCCACCAGGTCGGTGATCTTGAAGTGATCGATGGTGCCTGCATTGGTGATTGAGTCCTTGTGGCCCGTCAGGACGTATTCACCGGGGAAGTAGCGGCCGCTGTCGGAGGCATCGATATAGGCGTTGATGCCGGCCAGATAGGCGTTGGCGTCGGCGAGCGCCTGTTGGCCGCGGGCGCCGTTGTTCGCGACGGCGTTGTCGATCTGGGCCTGGAGGTCTGCCTCGGTGTACGGAGCGTTGCGCCAGAACTGCTGCTCAAGACCCTGGTTGGAGGGGTCGCCGCCGGCGAACGTCGTGAGCTGGCCGCGGCCGACGTGGCGGAAGACGTCCATCAGCCACAGCCGGTCCTGGGCCGCGGCATATCCGGCGCCGAACTCCGTGCCGTATCTGGTGGTACCGGTGATGTGCGGGACGCCCGTCTTCTTGTCCCGGACGATCGTCACGTCCGTGCGGCCCGCGGGACTCAGGGTGGAGGCGACTTGATCGGCGGCGACTCCGAACGACGCGTCGTTGAAGAACGTGTTGATCGTGGCGTTGGTGAGCGTGGAGTAGCCCTTGGCCAGGTTGGCGTAGGGGCCCAGTTGGTCCTCGGCGTGCTCGGGCTGGGTGCCGAAGGCCTGGTTGAGGAGGATCTGGGCGAGGGTGGCGTTGCCGTTCTCGCCGGGCGGCAGGATGTCGGAGCACTGTCCGCCGCAGTAGTCGTTCGCCGCCGTGACCTCTGCGGCAACCGCCGTTTGGGAAAGCGGCGACAAAAGTCCGGCAATCAGCGCGCATACGGAGGCGGTCTTCAGGAACCCGGGGAATCTGCCGGGAGTTCTCAGTCTGTCGAGAGTTGTTCGGGGGGTTCGCCGTGGCATCGGCTGCTCCTAGCGACAGGGGGGGTCGGCGGAAGGTTACCGGCGGTATCCCCGGGTTTGAAGATGAACATGCGTCAAGTTTTCGGCAGGGGGAGGTCATCGGAAAATCGGATGGAGCCGAATCGCATGTCGATACGTCTATTCGACGACGTCCGTACGACGACGCCGAAGTGACCGAAGTACAGGTGCAGATGTGACGGAGGTGCAAGGCGATGGCGGGTTTCCGAAGTCTGGCAAGACAGGTGCGAGACCCTCGGTGCGATCTGGCGCTGCGGCGGTATTCGCTGCGTAAGTGCCTTGAGCGGTTCGCCCCCTACGGGCACAGGGCGACCTGGGACCACCTCTGCTCACGCGCCGGGTTCGGTCCGGAGGACCGCGACCCCGACCCAGCGCGGCTCGTGGCCGCGCTGGACGAGTTGGAGGAGGCCCGGGCGGTGTGGCTGGCCTACGAGGTCGAGTTCGCCGAGCGCCGCAGGAAGGAGAAGCACGGCGGGCTGCGCAGGCCCGGCAGTGTGGACGACTGGCACCGGCTGACCTGGGGCGGCTTCGGCGTCGCCTGGTGCGACGACCCGCGACTTCACCCCCGTGAGTCGCTGGCCGAGGTACTGCGCAGGCTGATCGCCGCGCTCAAGCGGGAACCGGGCTCGGGCTGCCCGGTGTGCGGCGGCGAGCGGCTCCCCTGGAAGTACGAGCTGGATCACGAACCGTCGGCGGGTCCGGTCTGCGCGGACTGCGGAATCCTCGTACCGCGCCCCGTCCTCACCCCCGAAGCCCTGGCCTACGCCAGGCGCGGACGGCTGCTGGTGTCGGCCTGAGGCCCTGACGCCGGCCCTATGCTCCGCCCAAGGTCGGCCCACGGCCGGCCTGAGAGCACGGCGGGGGTGCGCCGGGGATGCCGCACCCCCTGTTCCACCGGGACGTTCTGCCGAGGTGTCCCGTCGAGCCGTTCTGCCGAGCCGTTCTGCTCAGTCGGCGTCGGTCGGGGCGTCGTTGCCGTACGGGTGCGCCCAGCACTCCTCCTCCGGGAGACCGAGCAGTCCGACACGGGTGGCGAGGCCTCTCTCGCCCAGGGCGCGCAGTCGGGCGGCGCCGGGTCCCGCCAGCCAGGCCCGCAACTCCGCGCGGGCGGCCGCGTCCTCGCTGTCGCAGGGCCGGAACCAGGGAAACGGGGCGTGGTCGGAGATCAGGTCGAACCAGTCGTCGGCGCAGTGGACGAGAGGCGCGTCCGCGACCGGGCCGCCGACCCACCCGACCAGGAACGGGGTCACGGTCCGGGCGATCGTCGCGCAGGTGTCGAAGACGTCGCGGACGCCGTACGGCGGCTCGGGCGTCGTGAGGGCGTCCTGCCACCAGGCGATCAGGAAGGCCCGGATCGCGTCAGACTGCTCGGCCGGCCAGGTGTTCAGGTCCCGCCGGCTCCACCCGTGGGGCAGACAGGCGATCGCGCCCAGGGTGCCGTCGGCCATCGCCCGGGCGGCCTGGGGCAGCAGACGCCGCATCGAGGCCGCGTGGTCGGTGACGTGGTCGACCGCCTTGAAGAGGCAGTACTGCACGACGTGCACGGGCACGTCGACGTACGGCGTGCGCAGATACGCGGTCTTCTCGGGCACCTGGCAGTAGCCGCAGCCCTCCTCGTTCGGGGCGGCGAAGCCCTCGAAGACCCTGTCGATGTCGGCGAGGGCTGAGGCAAGGGCCGGTGCGGGCATGGGAGTCGGTCCCTTCGGGACTCCGGGCGCGGCGGTGTCGTCGGCGGCCGAAGAGAGGGACGCTACCAGGCGCTAATCGGGTCGCTCCAACCCTTTCCCGGCCGGGAGAGTGGGGGCGATGAAACCCAGCCGATGAACCCGTCCGCGGTCCTGAAGGAGCCCCTCATGTCGACGCTGCACGTCACCGCCGAAGTGCTGACCGTCCACGAACACCCCAATGCGGACGCCCTCGAACTGGCCCAGGTCGGCCTGTATCGGGCCGTCGTCGCGAAGGGCGCCTACCGTACCGGCGAGGCCGCCCTCTACATCCCCGAGCAGTCGGTGCTCCCGACCGAGCTGGTCGAGGAGCTGGGGCTGACCGGGCGACTGGCGGGCAGCAGGTCGGACCGGGTGAAGGCGGTGCGGCTGCGGGGCGAGCTGTCGCAGGGGATCGTCTGCCGCCCGAAGGCGCTCGCGGACGTCGACCTGGCGCTCGCCGCGACCGAGGGCACCGACTTCGCGGAGCGGCTCGGCATCGTCAAGTGGGTGCCGCCGATCCCGCCGACCATGAACGGCGAGGTCGAGGCGGCCCTGGAGCTGCTGCCGTGGGTCGACATCGAGAACATCCAGCGCTACCCCGGCATCTTCGAACCCGGCGAGCCCGTGGTCCTGACCGAGAAACTGCACGGCACGGCGTGCCTGCTGACGTATGTCGCGGACCAGGAGCGGGTGTACGTCTCCTCGAAGGGCTTCGGCGCGAAGTCCCTGGCCCTGGCGGAGGATCCGCGCAACCTGTACTGGCGTGCCGTGCGGGGGCACGGGGTCGCCGAGGCGGCGGCCGGGCTCGCCGAGCGACTGGGCGCGCGTCGGATCGGCATCTTCGGCGAGGTGTACGGAGCGGGCGTGCAGGACCTGACGTACGGCGCGGACGGGCGGCGCGACACCCTCGGATACGCGGTGTTCGACGTGTCCGCGGAGATCGACGGGACGCTGCGCTGGCTGGACGCGGCGGAGCTGCTGGAGGGCCGACTGCCCCTCGTGCCCCGCCTGTTCGAGGGGCCGTACGACAGCGAGCGGGTCCTGGAGATCGCGACCGGCCGCGAGACGGTGTCCGGACGCGGGCTGCACCTGCGCGAGGGCGTCGTGATCCGGCCGGCCGTCGAGCGGTACAGCCCGGTGACGGGGGGCCGGGCGATCGCCAAGGCGGTGAGCGGGGCGTATCTGACCCGGAAGGGCGGGACGGAGTACGAGTAGCGAGCAGCGGGGGTGCGGCGCGTGGGCCGGTGCGGTCAGCCGCGCCCCTTCTTGCGTTCCACCAGCAGCCGGGAGCCGGAGGCGCGTTCGCCGAAGGCGTCGTCCGGGTTGGAGAGGACGCAGGTGGCGAGGGACAGGCAGCCGCAGCCGATGCAGTCGGTGAGGTGGTCGCGGAGACGGTTGAGCTGCCTGATGCGTTCGTCCAGTTCCGCCCGCCACGCCTCCGAGAGGCGCGCCCAGTCCTCGCGGGTCGGGGTGCGCTCCTCGGGGAGTTCGGCGAGCGCCTCCCGGACGGTGGCCAGAGGGATGCCGACCCGTTGCGCCGCCCGGACGAAGGCGACGCGGCGCAGCGTGTCGCGGTGGTAGCGGCGCTGGTTGCCCGCCGTGCGGCGGCTGCTGATCAGGCCCTTGGACTCGTAGAAGTGCAGGGCGGAGACGGCGGCGCCGCTGCGCGCGGCGAGCTGGCCGACCGTGAGCTCGTGGATCTTCTCGGGAATCTGCGGCACCCCTCGAACCCTACCCACCGCCGCTCACCCCGGGTCCGTTGACATCGACCCGGCGGCCGACCATGCTAAGCAGTTGCTTAGACATTTGACGCGAGAGGGCCGAGAGACATGGCAGAGCCGAGGATCTTCACGTCCGCCGACGACCTGAAGGCGGCGGTGGGCGAGCAGTTGGGGTACACCGACTGGCTGGACGTCGACCAGAAGCGCATCGATCTCTTCGCGGAGGCCACCGGCGACCACCAGTGGATCCACGTGGACCCGGAGAAGGCCGCCGCCGGCCCCTTCGGCACGACCATCGCGCACGGCTATCTCACCCTCTCCCTGCTGCCGCTCTTCGGCCCCCAGCTGATCAAGGTCGAGAACGTCAAGATGGGCGTCAACTACGGGACCAACAAGGTCCGTTTCCCCTCCCCCGTGCCCGTCGGCTCGCGGCTGCGCGCCACCGCGAAGATCACCGGCGTCGAGGACGTCACCGGCGGCGTCCAGGTCGCCGTCGCCTTCACGGTGGAGCGCGAGGGCGGGGACAAGCCGGTGTGCGTGGCGGAGTCGGTGTCCCGGTACTACCTGTAGGCGCCAAGTCCCTGTAGGGCCATGCCCCTGCGGGCGCTGCTGCCCGTGGGCGCCGTAGGGCTACTTCGCCGCGCCCACCATCCGCAGCACGAGGTCGGCGTACAGCGCGCCGACCTCGTCGGGCGTGCGGGGGCCGTCGACGTTGAACCAGCGGGCCACGTCGATGCAGAGGGACAGCACGGCGAGGGTCGTGCCGCGTACGTCCGGCACGTCGAACTCGCCGCTCGCCACGCCGTCCTCGATGATCCCGCGCACCTCGGCGTCGACCTGTCGGCGCAGGTCGAGGATCTCGGCGCGGGCCTCGGGCCCGAGCGCGTCCAGTTCGTACTGGACGACCCGCGCGGTGGTGCGCCGCCCGGCGTGCCAGCGGACGAAGGAGCTCACCGCCTCCGCGAGACGCCGGGTGGCGTCGCCGTCGCCGGCGGACGCCGTGCGCAGGATGTCCAGCGCGCGGTCGTGGCCGATCCGGCTGATGCGGTGGAGGAGCTCTTCCTTGGTCTTGTAGTGGATGTAGAGGGCGGCCGGGCTCATCCCCGCGCGGCCCGCGATGTCCCGGGTCGTCGTCGCGTGGTAGCCGCGCTCGGCGAAGGCCTCCACGGCGGCGACGAGCAGTCGCCGGGCCGCGTCAGGGGTGACCTCTTCCCACGGCTCGATCTCGCCGCCGGCCGTCTCCTCCGCCGTAGTCATCGCTTGTTCGCCCCTCTCGGTACAGGAGCTACACCATACCGCCGAAGCTGAGCGCCCGCTTAGAGTGCCCGCTCAGAGCTTCTCGAACGGGCTGTACGTCCGGGCCGCCGCGTCCTGCTTGTCCCGGATGACCTTGGCGAGGGTGAAGGCGGACGTCACGAGGTAGAGGACGGCGATCGCGAGGAAACCGCGCACCCAGGCGTCGGCGTGCAGCTTGAAGATGCCGATGGCGGTCGCCGCCATCGCCACGGCGAAGGACGCGACCGCCTGGCCGTAGAAGGCGGCGGTGTTCTGCTTGACCGGTGTCTCACTCATGGGAGAAGCGTCGCCGGACGACGCCGCCGACACATCCGTCCGGCTACTCAGAAGGTACTCAGAACGCCGAAACCCCGGTCAGCGCCCGGCCGATGACCAGTTTCTGGATCTGGCTGGTGCCCTCGTAGAGGGTCATCACGCGGGCGTCGCGCAGCAGTTTGCCCGCCGGGTACTCGTCGATGTAGCCGTAGCCGCCGAAGACCTGGAGGGCGTTGTTGGCGGCGCGGACGGCGGCCTCCGAGGCGAAGAGCTTGGCCTTGGAGGACTCGGTGGCGAAGGGCAGGCCCCGGTCGACGAGGTCGGCGACCCGCCAGGTCAGCAGTCTCGCCGCGTCGACGTCGACCGCGATGTCGCTGATCAGCTCCTGGACGAGCTGGTGGTGGGCGATGCTCCTGCCGAACTGCTCGCGCTCGCCCGCGTAGCGCACCGCCGCGTCCAGGGCGGCCTGCGCGATGCCGACGCAGCCCGCGGCGACCGACATCCGCCCCTTGGCCAGCGCCGACATCGCGACCGAGAAGCCCTTGCCCTCCGGGGCGAGCATCGCGGAGGCGGGCACCCGGACGCCGTCCAGGACCAGTTCCGCGGTCGTCTGGCCGCGCAGGCCGAGCTTGCCGTGGATGGTGCGGCGGGTCAGGCCGGGGGTGTCGGTCGGCACGAGGAAGGCGGAGACGCCCTTGTGGCCCGGGGCGTCGGTCGAGCGGGCGAAGAGCAGGACGACGTCGGCCCAGGCGCCGTTCGTGATGAACATCTTGCCGCCGTCGATGACGTACGAGTCGCCGTCGCGGACCGCGCGGGTGGTCAGGTTGCCCGCGTCCGAGCCGGTGCCGGGTTCGGTCAGGCCGAAGCAGCCGACGGTCTCGCCGGAGGTCAGGCCCGGCAGCCAGCGCCGCTTCTGCTCCTCGCTCCCCCACGCGGCGATCGTCTTGGCGACCAGCCCGAGCGAGACGGAGACGATCCCGCGCACGGAGGAGTCCCCGCGGCCGAGTTCCTCCGTGACGAGGCAGTAGGCGAGATGGTCGCCGCCCGAGCCGCCGTACTCCTCGTCGACGGTCAGCCCGAGGAAGCCGACCTCGCCGAGCTTCCTGACGATGGACCGGTCGACCTCCTCGGCCCGGTCCCAGGCGACGACGTGCGGGGCGATCTCGCGCTCCACGAAGTCCCTGGCAAGCCGCTGAACGGCCGCCTGCTCCTCACTGAGCCCCAGATTCATGACCGCCGCACCCTTAAATTAGCACTGCTAGTTTCTGTTGCGCAGCCCTACTATGTGCGCCATGGCCCGACCGCGCAAGCCCCTCCTCAGCACCGACCGGATCGTCGAGACCGCACGGGCGCTCGTGGACGCGGAAGGCCTCGCGGCGCTCTCCACACGCCGGCTCGCCGCCGAGCTGGGGGTGAGCGGGCCCTCGCTGTACAACCACTTCCGCACCAAGGACGAGATCCTGGAGGCCGTCGCCGACTCGGTGAGCGCCCAGGTCGATCTGTCGATGTTCGAGGACCGCCGCCAGTGGCGGACCGCGCTGCACGACTGGGCCGTCTCCTACCGGGCGGCTCTGCGCGACCACCCGAACATCGTCCCGGTGCTCGCCCAGGGCCCCGGCCGCCGCCCGGCCGGACTGCGCCTCGCGGACGCCGTGTACGGCGCGATGGTCCGCGCCGGCTGGCCGCCCGCGCAGGCCACCTCCATCGGCGCGCTGATGCGCTACTTCATCATGGGCTCCGCGCTCGGCTCCTTCGCCGGCGGCTTCGTCGACGACGTGAGCGCGTACGACCCCGCCGACTACCCGCACCTCGGCCAGGCCCACCTTCTCGCCGAGCAGCAGGAGAAGATCGACGAGCGTGCCTTCGAGACCGGCCTGACGGCCCTGCTGGACGGCCTCGACCGACAGTTCGAGCAGCTGCCCCAGCCCTGATGCGGACACAGTTCGGCATGCGCCGAAGTGTCCGTCGCGCATGCTGGAACGCGTGAGCATCAACGACACCCGGAACCGGCGGGACGCCCGAGCCCCGGGCCTGGCCGCCCTCGCCGGGCTCGTCGCCGACGAGACACGGGCCGCCTGTCTGCTGGCCCTGCTCGACGGGCGGGCGTGGACCGCGGGCGAGCTGGCCCGGCACGCGGGGGTGGCCGCGTCGACCCTGAGCGAGCACCTGGGCAAGCTGGTCGCGGGCGGACTGCTGACCGAGGAACGGCAGGGGCGGCACCGGTACGTACGCCTCGCCGACACCCGGATCGCCCAGCTCCTGGAGGACCTGACCGCCCAGGTCGCCCCGGATCCCACCCGCCGCCCGCGCGGCCTGCGCGCCTCGACCGCCGGATCCGCGATGGCCCGGGCCCGCACCTGCTACGACCACCTCGCCGGCCGCCTCGGCATCGCCGTCACGGACGCCCTCACGGCACGGGGACTGCTGGACCTTGAAGGGCAGGTCGGGCTGACCGAGGCGGGGCTGAGGTGGTTCGCGGGCAACGGCATCCCGCTCGACCTCGCGACCCGACGCCCGCTCGCCCGCGCCTGCCTCGACTGGACCGAACGCCGCCCCCACCTCGCGGGCGCCGCAGGCGCGGCCCTGTGCCGCCACGCCTTCGACACGGGCTGGTGCGTACGCATCGGCACGGAGCGGGCGGTGAAGGTGACGGAGGCGGGCGAGAAGGCGCTGTCCGAGCACTTGGGGATCGATGCGACGACCTTGCGCTGAACGCTTTCAGGGGCGCACGCCCACGACCGAAATCCGCGAGCCTCGTTCCCTCGTCCCTCCTAGCCTCAGGAACATGATGAACAACCCCCAGTCCGCCGAACGCCGTCCGGACGTGCTCGCCGCCGGCGCAGCCACCGTCACCGTCGTGTTGTGGGCCTCCGCCTTCGTGTCGATCCGCAGTGCGGGCGACGCCTACTCGCCAGGCGCGCTCGCGCTGGGCCGGCTGCTCTGCGGGGCCGCGGTGCTGGGAGTCATCTGCGCCGTACGGCGCGAGGGGTGGCCGCCGAGACCCGCCTGGCGCGGCATCGCCGTGTCGGGCGTGCTGTGGTTCGGCTTCTACATGGTGGTGCTCAACTGGGGCGAGCAGCAGGTGGACGCGGGGACGGCGGCCCTGGTCGTCAACATCGGGCCGATCCTGATAGCCCTGCTCGGCGCACGGCTGCTCGGGGACCCGATGCCGCCGCGGCTGCTGGCCGGGATGGCGGTGTCCTTCGTCGGCGCGGTGGCCGTGGGCCTGTCGATGTCGGGCGAGGGCGGGGCGTCGGTGCTCGGGGTGGTCCTCTGTCTGCTCGCCGCCGTCGGCTACGCGGGCGGGGTCGTCGCGCAGAAGCCGGCCCTGGCCCGGGCGAGCGCGCTTCAGGTGACGACGTTCGGGAGTCTCGTCGGGGCCGTGGTGTGTCTGCCGTTCGCCGGGCAGTTGGCGCACGAGGCGGCCGACGCGCCGCTCTCGGCGACGCTCAACATGGTCTACCTGGGCGTCTTCCCGACCGCGCTGGCGTTCACCACCTGGGCGTACGCCCTGGCCCGGACGACGGCGAGCCGTATGGGGGCGACGACGTACGCGGTGCCCGCGCTGGTCGTGCTGATGTCGTGGCTGGCGCTGGGCGAGGTGCCGGGGCCGCTCACACTGGCGGGCGGGGCGCTGTGCCTCGCGGGGGTGGCCGTGTCGCGGTCGAGGTCTACGGCGCGTGCGGTGCCCGCCACGGCACCGGAGACGGCACCGGAGCCACGGCCCGAGCGGCGGGACCTCGACCGCGAGGCTTCCTAGTGCCGCGGCAGGCAACGTTTGCCCGTCAAGGAGCGGCGTCCGGTGCGTGCTCTCGGTGTGCCGGCCGGAAGTCCTCGTACTGGACGTAC
>NZ_JBFAKW010000064.1:0-14046 GCF_040655955.1 Streptomyces sp. NPDC050263
CGGAAAGAGCCCGACAGGGGTGGCAGTCCGCGTCCTGTGCCGGATCCTCGCGCTCACAGCGGCGATCTGGCACAACGACAAAACCGGGCAACCGATCAAACGGTCGCTGACCGCCTACGATCACTGACCGCAACGACACCCCTTGGACTCATTCATCTAGCACCGCTAACCACCCTGCCCCGGGTCGCGACGCGACCGCAAGACGCCAACGGCGAAGAACCCCCACGGGAAACGCCCGCCGATCAAGAAACAGCAGACCGGCGGCGCATGCGCGGGAGACTCATGCCGAGACGCGGGACTTCGCGACTTCCCGGGGCGCGGGAAGCTCCACCTCCGCCGACGGCGCCTCGCACTGCATGGCACGCGGCAGGCGCAGCGCCATCAGCGTCCCGAGCAGCAGCAGCCCCGCGCTCACCAGCAGCGTGACATGCAGCCCGTGCACGAAGCTGTCCCGAGCCGCCCGGCGCAGGGCGACCCCCGCCGACCCCCCGAGCCGCCCGGCGACCTCGTAGGCCTCGCCCAGCGAATGCCCCGCCGAAGCCGACGCGGACGCCGGCACGCCCGGCACACCGTTGAGTCCGGGCGCGTACGCCGCGTTCATCACGCTGCCGAGCAGCGCGATCCCGATGCCCGCGCCCAGCTGGTACGACGTCTCCCCGATCGCCGCCGCCCCGCCCGCCTGCTCCGGCGGAGCCTCGCTGAGCATCGACTCGTAGGCCGCGAACAAGGTCGTCTCCAGGCCGAAGCCCAGCAGGAGGAACCCGAGCAGCAGCAGCCCCGCGTTGTCCGAACCGCCCATCGCGGTCAGCGTCAGCACCGCGAGCGCCGTGAGCAGGAATCCCCCGCACACCATCCGGCGCGGGCCGAACCGGCGCAGCAGCCGCGCCCCGGCCAGCCCCGCCGCCATCGCGGCGAAGGTGAGGGGGAGAAGTCGCAGGCCCGTCTCGAGGGGGGACAGGCCCAGCACGAGTTGCAGGTACTGCGCCGCGATCAGTTCGAGGCCCACCAGTGCCAGCATCGCCAGCACGATGCACCCCACCGACGTGCTGAACGCCGGCCGCCCGAACATCCGCAGGTCGACCAGGGGATGGGCGCAACGGCGTTGACGGCGGACGAACAACGCGATCAGCGCCGCGCCCACCACGAGCGGCACCACGGTGAACAGTCCCAGTTCCCCGCCGCCCAGCCGCTTCACGCCGAGCACGACGCCGAACAGCCCGGCCGCCGCCATCAGCGCGCCGACCACGTCCCAGGGGCCGCCCTTCGCGCCCCGCGACTCGGGCAGCAGCAGCCGTCCGATCGGCAGACTGACCAGCATCAACGGAATGTTGACAAGGAAGACCGAGCCCCACCAGAAGTGCTCCAGGAGGAAGCCGCCGAGCAGCGGACCGACCGCCGCGCCCACCGCGGCGACCGCACTCCAGATGCCTATCGCCAGCGCCCGTTCGCGCCGGTCCGGAAACACCTGGCGCAGGATCGACAGCGTGGCCGGCATGATCATCGCGCCGCCCACGCCCAGCAGCGCCCGCGCCACGATCAGCGTCTGCGCACTTCCGGCGAACGCCGCCAGCGCGGAGGCGACGCCGAACAGGGCGTATCCGAGCAGCAGGATCCGCCGGCGGCCCACCTTGTCGCCGAGCGTGCCGAACAGGATCAGCAGCGAGGCGCAGACCAGCGGATAGGTGTCGACGATCCAGAGCAGCTCGATCGCGCCGGGCCGCAGGTCCTCGGTGACGGCGGGCACCGCCACGTGCAGCACGGTGGCGTCGACGGCGACCAGCAGCAGGCTGACGCACAGCACCACCAGCACGACCCAGCGGTTGGCACCGGCCCCGGCCGCCCTACGGCGCAGCCCAGCGGCGGCCGTGGTCGTCCCGGACATGTACGTACCTCCCAGGTGATCCCCCGGTCCGGCGGGCTCGCGGGGTGGGGACTCCCCGCGACTCGGCCGGAGAGGAGCGGTGGTCTCCGGCCCGCGCAAACGAACACGAGTGGAACGCAGCGTACGCGAGTTCGCGCCACGGCCAAGTGGCGGACCTCTCACCGTCCACGGGCAACCCATGTGGCGTACGCCACTCCGCACAGCACTCCCCATGCCGCCCTCCATGCCGTCTTCACCGCCTCTTCACACCGCCTCGCGCGCCGTCGCACACGCCCCGGCGGTCCGCGTCGCCGAGCGCCCCGTCGATAATCGAGCCCGTGACCGATCTTGAGACCCGTGTGACGCCGCGCAGCGCCGCGGCCCTGCGCCGGGCGGCTCCCGCCCTGCTGGGGTACGCGGCCGTGCGCGCCCTGGGCCTGCTCGCCCTGGCCCTGTGGAGCGCCGCCCGCGACAAGAGCGCGTACACCCTGCTGACCGCCCGCTGGGACGCCCTCTGGTATACGAGGGTCGCCGAGCTGGGGTACGGCTACGAGGTCCGGCTGCCCAACGGCGACGTCCACTCCAATCTCGCCTTCTTTCCGCTGCTGCCCTGGCTGGAAAGGCTGCTGCACGCGGTGAGCCCGCTGTCGTACGCCGACGCCGGTTTCGTCGTCTCGCTGCTCGCCTCGCTCGCGGCGGCCTGGGGGATCTTCGCGGTCGCCGATCACGTGTACGGGCGCCGGGCCGGGGTGTGCGCGGTGCTGGTGTGGGCGGTCCTGCCCGTCGGGATCGTGCAGTCGATGGCGTACAGCGAGTCGCTCTTCACCGCGCTGGCCACCTGGTCGCTGTACGCGGTGCTCACCGGCCGGTGGGTGACCGCGGGGGTGCTGGCGTCGTTGTCCGGGCTGACCCGTCCGGTGGGGCTGGCGGTGGTCGCGGCGGTGTGGGCGGCGGGCATCGCGTCCTTCCTTCGGGAACGGGCGTCCGCCCGGCGGGTCCCGTTCGCGGGAACCCGCAGCACAGCGCCCGAGTCCGGCGCGCACGCCCCCGAGCGCGCCCCTCACGCGTCGGCCGACGCCCCGTCCGGGCGCGAGGTCACGGCCGACGGGCCCCGTCTCGCGCCACGCGCCCTCGGCATGCTCCTCGCGCCCCTCGGCGCCGCCGGATACGTCCTGTGGGTCGGCCATCGCACCGGCAAGGGGCCCCTCGGCTACCTCGACGTCCAGGCGGGCTGGCGCAACGGCTTCGACGGCGGATACGCCTTCGCCCGCTTCGTCGCCGACAAGTTCACGTCATTGCCGTCGGCCCTCGCCGGCCTCGGCCTGATCGTCGGCGTCGCCCTGCTGCTGTGGCTGTACGTCACCTGCGTACGGCAGCGCCAGCCGCTTGTGCTGCTGGTGTACGGGGGTGCGGTCCTCGCGCTCGCGCTGTGCGCGTCCAGCTACTTCGGCTCGAAGCCACGACTGCTGCTGCCCGCCTTCCCGCTGCTGCTGCCGCTCGCCCTGGCCCTGGCCCGGCTGCGGACCGCCGGGTCGGCGGGGGTGGTGGCGGGCCTCGCGGCAGCCTCGGCCGTGTACGGGGCGTGGTGGCTGAACGGCTCCGGTCCTCCGTAACGGTGCGTCCGGCTTTTCGGCGAACCCATTCACAAGTTCCCTAAAACCATCCCTTGGAATGACCAAAGGAATTGAAGGGAACAGCGTTCGACGATTACTCATTCTGCAGTAATAAACAGCCCCCTGAGAGCAATCCCACATCACATCGTCATCACAAACCGGCGGTATCGGCCGGGTCGCGACCTCACTCGCTGTAACGTCGTTTAGGTGCGTACCGAACAAAACCTCACCCGTCTGGACCGGGTGTTCGCCAGGCTCGACCGTGAGCCGGAACGACCGGCCCACATCGATGTGCCGAAGATGAGCAGGCACCGGGTCGCCCTGTTGTCGGCGACCCTGGCCTTCTATCTGGCGATCGTGTGGCTCGTGGTGGTCACCTCGTGGCTGGTCCGTTTCGACTGGCAGGTCATGTTCTTCCGGCCGTACCAGCAGTGGCCGGAGATCCACGCCTTCCTCGACTACTACGTGGTCCTCGGCCAGCGCGGCCCGACCGCCGTGATGGTCGCCGCCTGGCTCGGCTGGAGATCCTGGCGCCAGCACACGCTTCGCCCGCTGCTCACGCTGGGCGCCTCGCTGCTGCTGCTGAACATCACCGTGGGCGCCGCGAAACTCGGCATGGGGCGGCTGGGACCGCACTACGCGACCACCATCGGCTCCAACGAGATGGGTCTGGGCGGCGATATATTTCCCAGCGGCCACACCGCCAACGCCGTGGTGACCTGGGGAATCCTGGCGTATCTGGCCTCCACGCCGAGGGCCCGCCGCTGGCTGTCCGCGGTGTCCGCGGTGGTCTCGCTCGGCGTCGGCCTCACCACCGTCTATCTCGGTACGCACTGGCTGAGCGATGTGGTGCTCGGCTGGGCCGCGGGGCTGCTGGTGCTGCTGGCGCTGCCCTGGTGCGAACCGCTGATCGCCCGCGCCGAGGTCGCGATCTTCGCCCTGCGGGACCGTCGGCGCGAGCGTCGCAGCGGGGCGTTCCCGGCTCCGGCCCCGGTCCCGGCGACCCCTGTCGCCGTGTCCCTGCCGCTGAAGCCGCACCCCGTGGCCCAGGACGAGGCGTCCGCGGCCCGCGAGCCGCTCGCCCCCGCCAGGTCCCCGCGCGCACCGGCCTATCTGGCCCCGGGCCCGCACTCGACCCGTTCGGAACGCACCCCGGTCACCCCGATCGGGACCCGCCGCCCCCCGCACGCAGACCGCCTCCCGCGCGGTACGACGGCCTCGGCGGCGCCCCGACCCCTGACAGGCGGCTGACCAGCTCGATCGCCGCCCGACGCGGCGGGACCCCGGTACGCACAACCCGGTCCCGCACCGAAGGCCCCGGTTCCTCGAACTCAGGAACCGGGGCCTTCGTCATGCCGGTGCGATCCGCTTCCGAGCGGCTCAGCCCTTCCAGGCGCGGGTCACGCGTCCGTCCTGCACCTCGAAGTTCAGCCGCCCGAAGCGGTACTCCATGGTGACGATCGTCCCGGGCGCCAGCGAGCGCACCGACGACCACCCCCGTTCGCGGGCGAGCCGCTCGGCCCGCGCGGCCTCGAGGCCGACGTATCCGTCCGGATTGTCCTGGGGCTCCTCTGGCGGAGTGTGATTCGGTGCCATGCCGCCACGCTAGGCCGCGCGCCGCGCTCGGGGAAGCCCGGACCGGAGATACGGATCACTCCGGTCACACTTCTGTCACAGGACCACGACACGCGTTTCGGCCCGACCCGGTCACGCGTACGAGGGGTTTCGTACGCCTTCCGCGCGTATTCGAACGCAATTCCCACGTGTCGTCCGGACGCCCCGAATAACCTGCCGAAAGGCGCGCGGAGAACCGTCCCCGGACCCCGTTCCTTTTCGGTTCCGGACGGGATCGCGGGAGCTGACTGCACGTAGGAAATGCACTGCTCCCCCACACATCCTCCGTACCAGGTGGGCGTCTGTCTCACGGTGTGTACGCCAGTTGTGGGACGTCGAAGCAGGTGTCGGTCATCTCTGACCGGGTGACCCACCCCCTGCCGTCCTGCCAGCGGGCGACCGACAGACACGTCCGGCGGGACTTCGGCGGCTCGGCGAGCCGCTCGAACCGCACGGGGAGCAGCAGCCCGTCGGCGTCGTACCCCTGGCTGCGGTTCATGAAGGCGTCGACGCACGCGCGCGTGACGCCGTCGTTCCCCGTCGCGTCCTGCTCGGCGCACGACTCGGCCGCCTCGGTGAACCACATGGCGGCCGCCCACCCCTCCAGCTGCCACTGGGAGTGCGTCTTCAGCCCCTTGGTGGCGTCCCGGAACTCCCGGACGGCCCGGTTCGAGGTGTCCTCGTAGTTGCGGCTCGACCCGGTCGCCCACAGGGCGTTGCGGCAGGTCGGGGAGTCCTTGTAGTCCTCAGGGACGGTGGAGGTCCAGTTCTGGACGTTCGTCACCTTGGCGGTGACCTTCGCGCCGACCTCGTCCATCGCCTCGCACAGCCGGGCGTTGCCGTGCGTGTCGAGGGCGTCGAGGACCAGGTCTGCGCCCTGTTCCTTCAGGTCGGCCGCGGCGGCGCGGAAGTTGGGCAGCGCGAAGTCGACCTGCTCGCTGACGACCTTGTAGCCCTCGGCCTTCAGACCGCGCTCCACGAGCCTCGCGTAGGCGGCGGACGCGGCCTGGTTGTAGGAGACGACGGCGGCCGTACGGGCGCCCTGCGCGCGCTTGAAGTACCGGTACACCTCGGTGCCGCCGTACAGCTTCCCGTCCCAGCCCGGCGTTCCGGCGCGGGGCGCGAGGCTGCCGTAGACGCCGTACAGGTGCGGCCAGGTGTCATAGGCGGCGCCGATGGGCTGGCCGCCGATGTCCGCCGCGCGCGCGTGGGAGACCCGGGAGGCGCCGGCGTAGTCCAGGGCGGTGGTGGCGACCAGGGCGACGACCTTGTCCTCGTCGAGCAACCGGTGCACGCAGGTGTTGTCGCCGACGCCGCTGCCGCCGTCGTCGCACAGCCGTACCTCCACGGGACGGCCGTCGATGCCCCCGCGCGCGTTGAGCCGGTCGAAGTACGCCTGCGCGCCGTCGCGCGGGCCGGTGAAGGCGCTGCCGCCGACCGGGCTGGTGGCGCTGGCGATGATGCCGACGCGGATGGGCGCTGCGCCGGTCTGCCCGGGCGTGGCCCGCGAGGACGCGTCGGGCGACGCGAAGTCGCTCTCCGGGAGCCGGCTGCCGCAGGCCGCGCTCAGCAGGAGCAGCAGCGCCGCGGCGGCCGTCTCAGCAGCCCGGGAGCGCCGAAGCGGACGCATCGCCGCTCAGCTGGACCAGCGCGCACAGCGAGTTGACGGACACCTTCCAGGTGCCGTCCTCCTCGACGGCCGTGCCGGAGGCGCCCGGCAGGGCGGTCGCGCCGTCGAGCGTGAGCGTGTAGGTCACCGTCGCCTCGGTCGGCTCGGTGAACTCCACCTTCTCGACCTTCGCCGCCACCTGTGCGCCGCGCTGGTCACCGCTGAAGGCCTCCAGGACCGGACCCATCTGCTCGCCGTGCTCCAGGACGGCCTGCTTGTCCTCGGCCGAGGTGGCCGGGTCGAAGAACTTCTCCCAGTTCTGCCGGATCTCCCGCTCGGCCGCAGCCGGGTCGGCGGGCGCGTTCGTGGCCGCGGGCGCGCTCGTCGTCGTCCCCGGGGCGGACGCGGAGGGCGTGCCGGCGCCGCTGTCGCCGTCGTCGCTGCAGGCCGCGAGGGCCGGGGTGAGCAGGAGGACGAGGGCGGCCGCGAGTGCCGTGACCCGGCCCGCCGCCCGCGGGCCGCCTCCCCGCCGTGTGTTCCCCCGCCTGAGGTCGCTCCCGAGAACCATCTGGCTCACCACCGGGTGTCGGTCCGGGCCGAGGACGCCCGGTGCTTTCAGGGTCGGCTTCCTCAGGGCATAGTGCAAGCCATTGGCCGGCTTGCGAACTCAGCCAGACACACGACGTGTGGGAGCCGACGATGACGCCGACGACACGGACAGCGCGGCCGGCGCGGCTGCGGAACGTCCACCCCGTCCTGTGGGCCGGCTGGGCGGCGCTGGCCGTCGGCGCGGTGCTGTGCGCGGTCGGCTGGTACGGCGTCTCGGGCGAGCGGTACGCCGAGCGCCAGCTGCCCTATCTGGCCTCCTGCACGATCCCCGGCGCCGCGCTGATCGTCGCCGCGGCCGTCCTCCTCGCCCACGGGCGGAGCGCCGTCGCCCACGCGCGCGTGGAGGAGCTGTACGGCCTGCTGGTGGCGGCCGGGCCGGAGGAACCGGAGGAGTCCGCGACGACCGCGCCCGTCGCGGTCAGCGGCGAGCTGCGGATGGTGCCGGGCGGCACCCTGTGGCACCGCGCGGACTGCCCGCTGGTCGCCGGGAAGGCGGAGGCGGTGCCGGTGGACGGCCGGCTGCTGGCGACCGGCGACCTCGACCCGTGCCCCATCTGCGAGCCGGACGCGGCGGACTCCTGATGTCGTCCCTCGGCTACGACCTCACGCTCGCCGGCCTCTCGGTCGGCAGCGCGGCGGCCCTCACCGGGATCGGTCTGGTCGTCACCTACCGGGCGACCGGCGTGCTCAACTTCGCGCACGGGGCGATCGCGATGCTGTGCGCCTACGTGCTGCGGCAGTGCGTGGTGGGGTGGGGGTGGCCGCTGTGGCCGGCGGCGGCGGTCACGCTGCTGTTGTTCGCCCCGGCCGTCGGTGTGCTGCTGGAACGGTTCGTCTTCCGTCCGCTCGCGGTCCTCGGCGACGACCCGGCCCAGACCCTCGTCGCGTCCATCGGCGTGTTCGTGCTGCTGGTGGGCGGGGCGGCGCTGATCTGGGGGCAGGGGGCGCGGGACGACGTGCCGGAGCTGGTGTCGGCGTCGGCGGATCCGTGGGGGCAGCTCGGCGTGGTGCTGGTGCTCGCCGTGGGGGTGACGGGGGTGATCCGCGGGACGCGCTTCGGGCGGGAGCTGCGGGCCGTGGTCGACGACCGGGAACTGGCCGTGCTCGGCGGGATCGACGCGGACCGGGTGGCCGCCGCGGGCTGGGCGTTCGGGTCGTTCACGGCCGGCCTGACGGGCGTGTTGCTGGCGCCGTACGTGCGTCTGGACCCGTACGGGCTGCCGCTGCTGGTGATGGAGGTCGTCGCGGTCGCGGTCGCGGCGAGGATGCGCAGCCTCCCGGTCGCGGTCGTGGTCGCCCTCGGGATCGGCGTCGCGCAGAGCCAGCTGGCCCGGCTGCACCCGACGGGCCGGGGCGCGCCGCTGCTCCAGGCGGTCGGCACGAACCTGTTCGTCCTCGCCCTGCTGGTCGCCGCACTGGCGCTGCCCGGCGTCGGCACGCGCGACGCGCTCCCGCGCCCGGCACGCGCGCGGGCGACGACCCCGCCGGGGGCCTGGATCGTGGCCGTCGTGCTGTTCCTGCTGCCGCTCGGTCTCGCCGGATCCGACCTGCACACGGCGGTCCAGGTGCCCGCCCTGGGCGTGATCCTGCTGTCCCTGGTGGTCGTCACCGGCCGCGGCGGGCAGATCTCCCTCGGGCAGGCGGCGTACGCGGGTCTGGGCGCCCTGTTCACGGCGCTGCTCGCGGCCGGACGCTTCCCCGGCCTCCCCCGCCTCCCCGAACTGGCGGCGCTGGCCGTGGCGGTCCTCCTGGTGGCCCCGCTGGGCCTGCTGACCGGCTGGCCCGCGATCCGCCGCCACGGCCTCGCCCTGGCCCTCGCGACCTTCGCGGTCGGCGTCGGGGTGAGCCGCTTCGTCTTCGCCCAGCCGTACGCCACGGCCGGCCTCTCCCTCGGCCGCCCCGCCGGCCTGGACGGGGACCGCGCGTACTACGTCCTGGAGCTGGCCCTGCTGGCGGCCGCGCTGCTCGCGACCCGAACGCTGCGCCGGGGACGCACCGGACGGGCCCTGGCGGCGATGCGCGACCACGAGCCGGGCGCCGCCGCGGCGGGCGTACGGGTCCCGTCCCTGAAGCTCCTGGCCTTCGTCGCGGGCGCCGCCCTGGCCGCACTGGGCGGCGCCCTCCTCGGCATGGGCCTGCGGGCCTTCGACCCGGGCGCCTACGACCCCGTGCGGGGGCTGCTGTGGTTCGCCGCCGTGATCGTCCTGGGCGCGGACAGCACCCTGGGCGCGCTGGCCGCGGCAGCCCTGTTGGTGGGCCTGGACGCGGGCGCCCGAGGAGGAGTGGCGGCAGCTCTGATCGGAGTGCTGGCGGTCCTGGTGGGCCGCTTCCCCGACGGACCGCACAGCGCGCTGCACGCCATCGGCGAGCGACTGCGCACGGGTGCGCAGCGGGGGGTGCGACTGACGCCGGTGGGGGCGGCGGCGCGGGAGAGGCTGGCGCGGGCACGGGTAGCGGGGCGGCCGAGCGGGATGGGCACGGTCACGCCGCGAGGGGGCGCGGGTCGGGTCGCCGTGCCGCACCCGGAGGGCGTCTCGCCCACACCGCCCGCCACCCCGCGCGCTCCTCACCGCACTCCCTCTCCCCCGCCCCCGTCACCCCACGCCCCTCTCCTCGCCGCCCGTCACCTTCGGGCCCGCTACGGCGGGTTCACCGCGTTGGACGGAGTCGGGCTGAGCGTCGGGGCCGGTCGGGTCGTCGCCGTCGTGGGGCCCAACGGGGCCGGGAAGAGCACGTTGTTCCACTGTCTGGCCGGGACCCTGCGCCCCGCGCGCGGGCAGGTGCTGCTCGAGGGGCGGGACATCACCCGGCTCCCCGCGCCCGCCCGCACCCGGCTCGGTGTCGCGCGCACCTTCCAGCAGTCGGCCGTCTTCCCGTCGCTGACGGTGGCCGAGAACGTCCGGGTCGGCGCCGAGCAGGGGCGGATCGCCGATCCGGGGGCCGTGGAGCGGGCGTTGGCGCTGTTCGGGCTCGACGGGGTCAGGGCGCTGCCCGCCGCCGGACTGCCCACCGGCACGCTGCGTCGCGTCGAGCTCGCCCGGGCGTTCGCGGGCAGCCCGCGGGTGCTGCTGCTCGACGAGCCCGCCGCCGGTCTCGACACCGCCGAGGCAGCCTCGCTCGCCCGGGTGCTGGGCGCGCTGGCCGCCGAGGGCACCGCCCTGCTCGTCGTCGAGCACGACCTCGACCTGGTGGCCGGCCTCGCCGACGTCGTGCACGTCATGGCGGCGGGCCGGATCGTCGCCTCGGGACCGCCCGACCGCGTCCTCGACGCCCTGCCCGCGCAGGAGGCGAACCCATGACCCTCGCCCGGATCTCCCGGCTGCCCCCGCTCTCCCCGCTCTCCCTGCGGCACGCGCGCGTGCGCTACGGCCCGCTCGAAGCCCTGCACGGCGTCTCCCTCACCGCTCCGGCCCCCGGCCTCACCGTCCTGCTGGGCCGCAACGGCTCGGGCCGTACGACGACGCTGCGGGCGCTGGCCGGGGTCGTGCCCCTCTCCGGCGGCGCGGTGGTCTGGGACGGGACGGACGTGACCGGGATGCCCGCGTTCGAGCGGGCGCGGCGCGGACTGTGCCTGGTTCCCGACCGGCGGGCGGTGTTCGGCTCGCTGACCGTGCGGGAGAACCTGGACCTCGCCTCCGCCGACCACACGTTCTACCCCCACCTGGAGACCCTGCTCGCGCGCCGGGCGGGCACCCTCTCGGGCGGTGAGCAGCGCATGGTGGCCCTGTGCCGCGCTCTGTCGACGTCGACGCAGGCGCGTGTGGTCCTCGCCGACGAGCCCACCCGGGGCATGTCGCCGGCAGCCGCGGCTCATACCTACGAGCTGCTCGCATCGCTCGACGCGTGCGTGGTGCTGGCCGAGCAGCGGCTGCCGCCCGTGCTGCTCGGCCGGCGGGCCTTCGTGTACGAACTCAGCCGCGGGGCCGTCGTGTTCGCCGGGGAGACGGGCGAGTGGGCGGCACGGCGGCCCGGAACGCCGTAGTGGCCCCACCCGGCCGGTACTCACGGGTGGGGCCACCGGCGGGTGCTCAGAGCGTCAGGCGCTGCCCGGGCACGATCAGGTCGGGGTCGCCCCCGACGACGGCCTTGTTGGCGGCGTAGACCCGCTGCCAGGTCGTCGAGTACCGGGCCGCGATGGTGCTGAGGGTGTCGCCCTGGACGACGGTGTAGTCACCGCGTGAGGTGCCGCGCGAGGTCTGGCTCGTCGAGCGCTCGGGCGCCGCCGAGGAACTCGACTTCGACGAGCCGGACTTCGAGGAGTTCGAAGAGCCGGAGTTCGAGGACTTCGAGGAGTTCGACTTGCTCGAGTTCGACTTGGTGGAGTTCGACTTGGTGGAGGACGAACCGGAGTCCGGCGCGCTGCCGGACGCTCCGGCGCGCGCCGAGCAGGTCGGCCACGCACCCCACCCCTGTGCCTTCTGCACCTTGGTGGCGACGGAGATCTGCTGTGCCTTGCTGGCCTTGTCGGCGGTCGAGGCGTAGGCGGAGCCGCCGTACGCGCGCCACGTACTGGCGGCGAACTGCAGCCCGCCGTAGTAGCCGTTGCCGGTGTTGATGTGCCAGTTGCCGCCGCTCTCGCACTGGGCGATGCGGTCCCACACCCCGCTGTCGGCCGCCGCGGCGTTGCCGGTCGCGGACAGCAGTCCGAGGGGGGCGAGGAGTACCGCCCCGGCGAGGACCGCCGTCTTGCGCGAAGCCTTGCGGGTGTAGTTATCGGCACATTCGGACATGTAGATCCCTCTCTACGTACCCGGGCTCCCCGTGGTCGGGCGCGTCGGCCGCACAAGGACGCGGTCGGCGCGCTCCGCCCCCGTCCGCCGACGATCGTGCTGCGCGGTTCCGACTCTGCGTCTGACGCTTCGTCTGGCTCTGCGCGGCCGGCGGACGTACCCGAGCGGTGCGAGTTGCACACGGCGGAGCAATCTAGGGACCTTGATGACCCGTTATCAACCGACTCCCTGTTGTCCCAGGCCAGTTAGCAGTTACCGTAGGTAGCGGCGAATTCCGGCCACCTACTTCATTCCCTCATTTCACGATTTGTCGACCAAGCCTTCGAACAAACTGTGAGTCAGTTCACCGGGCCAACTTCCGTAACCTCCCCGTTACTTGACATGGAGTGCCCAATTCCGCACACAGCGTGACCGCGCGCGCAGGACGGTTCGATTCCGTGCGCCGTGCAGCGTGACTCCCGCCACAGCTCGCCCGTTGTCTTCTTCATGAGCCGGGACCCACCCGGACCACGAGCCGGAGCCACCCGGCCTCGCCCACGCACCGCATCCGAGGGAGCCACCCGTGCCGCGCATGCTCGACGTCAGCGACGAGGTACGCGCCGAGATCGGCGACGAAGAAGCCGACCGGCTACTCGCCGGAGACAACGCCCCGGGCAGTTACGACTGCACGTCCTGTCGCACCCAGGGCGACTCCGAGAACGAGCGCACCAGCACCGTCCTGTTCATCGGGGACGAGACCGCCGTCCTCGCCTTCGCCCACGCCACCTGTCTGCCCTCCCAGGTCGTCCAGGTCACCGAGGAGCAGTTGCAGGGCGCGGTGCGCTCCATCAGCGGCGACACCGTCGACCTGGACCCCGACAAGGTCGTCCCCGAGCAGGCGGTGCTCGGCGTGACCAGCGGACTCGTCCTGATCGCCGGGGAGTTGCACCCGGCCCTGGTGGTCGAGCCGACGGCGCCCATCGTGCGGCCCGGCACCGTCGGCGCCGGCGACGACTTCCTGCCGCTGCTCATCGAGCAGGGCTTCATGCCGCTGAGCGAGCTGACCGAGGTGCCGCCGGTGCAGCACGGCTGGTCCGTGCTGCTGGCGATGGGACAGCTGCACGCGGTGCTCCAGCCGTCGGCCAACGGGGGCCAGCCGGTCGCCTGGTGGCAGGCACACCAGCCGCTTCAGGTGACGGAGGGCTGGCGGGCCGCCGCCAACAAGCACCAGCAGGTGCTGATGTTCGCGGCGCCGGTCGGGTCGATCGGCCGCCAGCCCCGGGAGGACCTGCTGCGCGACGCGCTGGACAAGGCCGCGGCGAACGGACAGTTGGTCGGGGCCGCGCTTCCGCTCGCCGGGACCTGAGTCCGCCCACCGGGCGCGGGGCGGGAACTGTGGTCGTGGTCGCACCTGAAACGCAGCCCCGCGCCCCCAAAGGCATGCCGTGCGACCGCATCTCTTGATGTCCGACCTCGTTTGGACATACGTGCACACCTACGACGTTCCCCGCCGCCCGGCCTTCCAGTCGATCCCGTCCGCGCGACCGGCCCAGGACTCCCAGGGCGGCCCATCGGCCACGCCGATCTACGACGCGCTCTACGCCGAGTACGTCAAGACGTTCCGCTCGCTGCCGGGCGACCGCAGCGGCGAGGACGATCTGGGGTTCACCGCCTTCGGGAACATCCCGCACACCACGGGCTCGGGCTCGTACGCGCCGCCCCGCCCGGGATCGTTCAGCAGCTCGTACAGCGCCTACAGCGCGGGGGCGCAGAGCGCGCGGCACGGCACGGGGCAGCAGTCCCAGTGGCAGCGGGTCGGGCAGATCGGCCAGCAGCCCACGCCCACCGTGCTGCACCACATCCCGGCGGCGCTCCCGCCGGCCCCCCGCAGGAGCTTCTGACCGGATCCGAGGACGGCCGGTCCGCGCATGGTGGGAGGGCGGTACCCGTAGCTACGGGTACCGCCCCCCCCCCAGGAGAGCGCAACATCACCACCCAGAACACCACTCACACACACCGAGAAAGGGGGTG
>NZ_JBFAKW010000064.1:14056-53566 GCF_040655955.1 Streptomyces sp. NPDC050263
CATGGTGGGCGGGCGGTACCCGTAGCTCCGGCACCCGCCCTCCCACCATGCGGCCGCTACTTCTGCCTGTTCCTCCGCCTGTTCACTTCTTCTTGTTGGCGCCGCGCTTCTCGCGCACCCGCACCGAGATGTGGATCGGGGTGCCGTCGAAGCCGAACTCCTCGCGCAGCCGGCGCTCGATGAAGCGCCGGTAGCCGGCCTCGATGAAGCCGGAGGCGAAGAGGACGAACCGCGGCGGCTTGGTGCCGGCCTGGGTGCCGAAGAGGATGCGCGGCTGCTTGCCGCCCCGGACCGGGTGCGGGTGGGCCGCGACCAGCTCGCCGAGGAAGGCGTTGAGGCGGCCCGTCGGCACGCGGGTCTCCCAACCGGCCAGGGCGGTCTCGATCGCCGGGACCAGCTTCTCCATGTGCCGGCCGGTGCGCGCGGAGACGTTCACCCGGGGCGCCCAGGCGACCTGGGCGAACTCGGTCTCGATCTCCCGCTCCAGGTAGTAGCGGCGCTCCTCGTCGAGGGTGTCCCACTTGTTGTAGGCGATGACGATCGCACGGCCCGCGTCGACGGCCATGGTGACGATGCGCTGGTCCTGAACCGAGATGGACTCGGAGCCGTCGATCAGGATGACCGCCACCTCGGCCTTCTCGACGGCGGCCGCGGTGCGCAGCGAGGCGTAGTAGTCGGCGCCCTGCTGGAGGTGGACACGCTTGCGGATGCCCGCCGTGTCGACGAACTTCCAGGTCACGCCGCCGAGTTCGATGAGCTCGTCGACCGGGTCACGGGTGGTGCCCGCGACCTCGTTGACGACGACGCGCTCCTCGCCCGCCACCTTGTTCAGCAGCGAGGACTTGCCGACGTTCGGGCGGCCGATGAGCGCGATGCGGCGCGGGCCGCCGACCGCGGTGCCGAAGCTCTGCGCGGGGGCCTCCGGCAGCGCCTCCAGGACGGCGTCCAGCATGTCGCCGGTGCCGCGGCCGTGCAGCGCGGAGATGGGGTGCGGTTCGCCGAGGCCCAGGGACCACAGGTAGGCAGCGTCGGCCTCGCCGCTCGGGCCGTCGACCTTGTTGGCGGCGAGCACCACGGGCTTGCCTGCCTTGCGCAGCAGCCGGACGACCGCCTCGTCGGTGTCGGTCGCGCCGACCTTGGCGTCGACGACGAAGACGACGGCGTCGGCGGCCTCGATCGCGTACTCGGCCTGCGCGGCCACGGATGCGTCGATGCCGAGGACGTCCTGCTCCCAGCCGCCGGTGTCGACGACCTTGAAGCGGCGGCCCGCCCACTCGGCTTCGTAGGTCACGCGGTCGCGGGTGACGCCCGGCTTGTCCTCGACGACGGCCTCACGGCGGCCGATGATCCGGTTCACCAGGGTCGACTTGCCGACGTTCGGGCGGCCGATGACGGCGAGCACGGGCAGCGGGCCGTGACCGGCCTCCTCGATGGCGCCCTCGACGTCCTCGATGTCGAAGCCCTCGACGGCGGCGAGCTCCATGAACTCCGCGTACTCGGCGTCGCCGAGCGCCCCGTGATCGTGCTCGAAGCCGTCCGAGCCGTCGGGCTGGGTGTGGTCGTTCATGAAGTCCGTACCTCGTCGTTCATTCGTGGTGATCGGTGGAGCAGCCGTTTTGTTCGGGTTGATCCACTACTCGGTATTCAGTGTCGCTCAGCGCCCGGTCAGGCGCCTGGCGTTTTCCAGGTGGGCGGCCAGCTGTTTCTGGATGCGTTCGGTCGCCTCGTCCAGCGCCTTGCGGGTGCGCCGTCCGCTGCCGTCGCCCGCGTCGAACGGCTCGCCGAAGACGACGTCGACGCGCGAGCGCAGCGGGGGCAGCGCCTTTGTCAACCGTCCGCGCCGCTCGGTGCTTCCCAGCACGGCGACGGGCACGATCGGCGCCCCGCTGCGCACCGCGAAGTAGGCGAGCCCGGCGCGCAGGGCGGCGAAGTCGCCGTCGCCCCGGGTGCCCTCGGGGAAGATCCCGAGCACTCCGCCGTTCTCCAGGACGCCCAGCGCCCGGGTGATGGCCGTGCGGTCGGTGGTGTCCCGGTCGACCTTGATCTGGCCGGTGTGGGTCATGAACGAGCCGATCGGGCCGATGAAGGCCTCTTTCTTCACCAGGAAGTGCGAGGCCCGGGGCGCCACGCCGATGACCATGGGGCCGTCGATGTTGTGGGAGTGGTTGACGGCGAAGATCAGCGGGCCGCTCGCGGGCACCTTCCAGGCGCCCAGCACGCGCGGCCGCCACAGCCCGTACATCAGGCCGACGCCGATGCGCCGCCCGATCTCGGCGCCTCTCGCCGTGGGCAGGGAGTCAGCAGCAGTCACTTCGCGGCCCGCTTCTCCTCGACGAGGGTGACGACGCACTCGATGACCTGGGCCAGCGTGAGCTCGGTGGTGTCCACCTCGACGGCGTCGTCCGCCTTGGCGAGCGGGGAGGTCTTGCGGGAGGAGTCGGCGGCGTCCCGCTTGATCAGCGCCTCGCGGGTGCTGTGCACGTCGGCGCCCTTCAGCTCACCGCTGCGGCGGGCGGCGCGGGCCTCCGGGGAGGCGGTGAGGAAGACCTTCAGGTCGGCGTCCGGCAGCACGGTCGTGCCGATGTCCCGGCCCTCGACGACTATCCCCCGCTCGGCGGAGGCGGCCAGCGAGCGCTGCAGCTCGGTGATCCGGGCCCGCACCTCCGGGACGGCGCTCACCGCGCTGACCTTCGAGGTGACGTCCTGGGTGCGGATCGGACCGGCCACGTCGACGCCGTCGACCGTGATCGTCGGGTCGGCCGGGTCGGTGCCGGAGAGGATCTCGGGCTTGCCGGCGACGGCGGCGATCGCGGAGGGGTCGTCGATGTCGATCCCGTTGCTCACCATCCACCAGGTGATCGCCCGATACTGGGCGCCGGTGTCCAGGTAGCTCAGCCCGAGCCGGCCGGCCACGGCCTTGGACGTGCTCGACTTGCCCGTGCCGGAGGGACCGTCGATGGCGACAATCACGGGCTGGGCGGCGCCGTTTTCCACGGGGGGACACCTTCCTGGTGCGAGGCGGTGGATGTGCGGGGCCGCGATCGTGCCCCACACAAGGTTACCGGCCACGGGTCACCCTTCTGGCCGGTACCTCTTCGGTGCGGGCCGGCCCGTACCGACGCCGGGTGCCCTACTGCCGAAGAGCCCACCCTCGCTCACGCAACGCCGAGGACAACACCACCGCGGACTTCGGCTCGACCATCAACTGCACCAGCCCCGCCTGCTGCCCCGTCGCATGCTCGATCCGCACGTCCTCGATGTTGACGCCCGCCAGCCCCGCGTCGGCGAAGATCCGGGCCAGCTGCCCCGGCTGGTCGTCGATCAGCACCGCGACGACCTCGTACACCCGCGGAGCGGCCCCGTGCTTGCCCGGGACGCGGACCTGGCCCGCGTTGCCGCGGCGCAGGACGTCCTGGATGCCGCCGACGCCCTCGTGGCGCTTGGCGTCGTCGGAGGACTGCAGGGCGCGCAGGGCGCGGACCGTCTCCTCCAGGTCGACGGCGACGTCGGTGAGCAGGTCGGCGACCGGCCCCGGGTTCGCGGACAGGATGTCGATCCACATCCCGGGCTCGGAGGCGGCGATCCGGGTCACGTCCCGGATGCCCTGTCCGCACAGCCGTACCGCGGCTTCCTCGGCGTTCTCCAGGCGCGCCGCGACCAGGCTGGAGACCAGGTGGGGCATGTGGGAGACCAGCGCCACCGCGCGGTCGTGGGCGTCCGCGTCCATGACCACCGGGACGGCCCGGCAGTGCGAGACCAGCTCCAGGGCGAGGTTCAGGACCTCGGTGTCGGTGTCCCGGGTCGGCGTCAGCACCCAGGGGCGGCCCTCGAAGAGGTCGCCGGTCGCGGCCAGCGGCCCGGACTTCTCGCGCCCCGACATGGGGTGGCTGCCGATGTAGGCCGACAGGTCGAGGCCGAGCTCCTCCAGCTCGCGGCGCGGCCCGCCCTTCACGCTGGCCACGTCGAGGTAGCCGCGGGCCGCCCCCCGGCGCATCGCGTCGGCGAGCACCGCGGCCACATGGGCGGGCGGGGCGGCGATGATCGCGAGGTCGACCGGGCCCGCGGGCTCGTCGTCGGTGCCGGCGCCGAGCGCGGCCGCCGTCCGGGCCTGCTCGGGGTCGTGGTCGGCGAGGTGGACGACGACACCCCGCTGGGCGAGGGCCAGGGCGGCGGAGGTGCCGATCAGCCCGGTTCCGATGACGAGCGCGGTCCTCACTGGGCGATGTCCTTGCGCAGGGCGGCCGCGGCGCCGAGGTAGACATGGCTGATCTCGGCGCGCGGCCGGTCGGACTCGATGTGCGCGAGGATGCGCACGACCCTCGGCATCGCGCCCTCGATCTCGAGCTCCTGGGCGCAGATCAGCGGCACGTCGACGATGCCGAGCCCCCGGGCGGCGGCCGCCGGGAAGTCGCTGTGCAGGTCGGGCGTGGCCGTGAACCAGATGCTGATCAGGTCGTCGGCGCTGAGCGCGTTCCGCTCCAGGACGGCGGTGAGCAGGGCCCCGACCTGCTCGTCCATGTGGCCGGCCTCGTCCCGTTCGAGTTGGACGGCTCCCCGGACCGCTCGTACCGCCACGGCGCTGCTCCTCGCTGAAGTACCGGTGTGCTGATGTGCCGACGTACGACTCTCGGCGCGTCCAGCCTAGTCAGGCCGTGTCGGTCCGGTGCGCGCCGCCCGCGTGCCGAGACGGAAACACCCCCAACACCCCCATACGCCCTTTACGACGGGTGCGGGCTGCGCTCTCATGTCAGTCTGACGGCAGGACACCCGCTATCGGGGAAGGCCCGACATGAAGCGTCCAGGACCCCTGCTCACCCTTCTCGCGGGACTGGTGCTCGGCCTGCTCCTGCTGACGCTCAACGCGACGACGGGGGAGAAGACCGCCTCGTCCGCGCAGGAGGAGAAGTCGCCGAGCCCGGCCCCCACCCAAAGCGTGGCGGCCCCCAAGCCCACCCCGACGCCCACGCCCACCGTCTCCCGCGTCCCGGTCGTCGACGCCGACTACTCCGGTCACACCGACGACAAGGCGGCGACGGTCGGCGTCAAGGTCCGCGACGGCAAGGCGGTCGCGTACTTCTGCGACGGCCGCACCAAGGAGTCCTGGCTCCGGGGCCCGGTGCGGGACGACGGCACCATGATGCTCACCGGGAAGAACGGCGCGAAGCTGGACGGCACGCTCCGAGACGGCCGGCAGATCGACGGCACGGTCGACGTCGGCGGCGGGCACTACACGTTCTCCGCGGAGAACGCGAAGAAGCCGGCCGGACTGTACCGGGCGACGGCCACCGTGGCCTCCACGCAGATCGACGGCGGCTGGATCGTCCTGAAGGACGGCAGCCAGGTCGGCATCGTCACCCGTGACGGCAAGCCCTCCGCCGCGCCCCGCATCGACCCGGAGACCGGAGCGGTGACGATCGACGGCGAGCAGCTCACGGCCCTCCCCGTAACCCCCTGACCCCTTCGAGCGCCCCGTCGAGCAGGGAGCATCATGACCGCCGATCCGAACGCCGCCACCCAGGACTTCCCCGCCCCCGAGCCCTCCGAGCGCCCTCCGAGCGCGGCCCGCTACCTGATCCCGGCGCTGGTCGCCGCCGCGGTGGCGGTCGCCCTGGGCGTCTACGGCAAGGTCCACGACCCGGCCGGGACGGCCTTCAACCTGGCCGGGTTCAGCAGCACCGGCGCGGTGAAGTCGTGGCTGGCGACGGCCGCGATGTTCTTCGCGCTGGTCCAGGTCGTCTCGGCGTCGATGCTGTACGGGAAGCTGCCGGGACCCGCCTGGTCCGGCGTCCTGCACCGGTGGTCGGGCCGGGTGGCCTTCCTGATCGCGGTCCCGGTTGCGGTGCACTGCCTCTACGCGCTTGGCTATCAGACGTATGAATCGCGTGTTCTGTGGCACTCCGTCCTGGGTTGTTTCTTCTTCGGCGCCTTCAGCGCAAAGATGCTGCTGCTCCGCTGGGAGCGGCTCCCCGGATGGCTGCTGCCGATCGTCGGCGGACTCGTCTTCGCCACGCTCACGGTCATCTGGCTGACCTCGGCCCTCTGGTTCTTCCGCACGTTCGGAGTGACGACATGACTCTCCCCGCGACTCGGCGCACGGTTCTCCTGGCGACGGGCGGCGCGGCAGCGGCGCTCACGGTGGGATGCAGCAACTACGGCGACGAGAACGGCGGCTCGTCCTCGTCCGAGAAGACGTCGGGCGCCGCCGCCGGTCAGGAACTGGCCAAGACGACCGACATCCCCGTCGGCGGCGGAAAGATCTTCGCCGACGAGAAGGTCGTCGTCACCCAGCCCACGAAGGACGACTTCAAGGCGTTCTCCGCGGTCTGCACGCATCAGAGCTGCATCGTCGGCAGCGTCGCCGACGGCATCATCCACTGCCCCTGTCACAAGAGCGAGTTCCGCATCGCCGACGGCTCGGTGGCGGGCGGCCCGGCGCCCAGGCCGCTGCCCGCCGAGCAGATCACGGTCGAGGGCGGCGCGATCAAGCTGGCGTGAACAGGCGGGGTCACTGGTCCCAGAGCGCCCCGAGCGTCACCAGCTCCCCCTGGTACTCGATCCGGTCCGCCCACGCCGTCGGCCAGGCGTCCGCCCCGGCGTACGCGCCCGCGAAAGCGCCCGCCAGACAGGCGATGGAGTCGGAGTCCCCGGACGTGCAGGCGGCCCGGCGCAGCACGGTCACCGGCTCGTCGGGGAAGAGCAGGAAGCACAGCAGGCCGGTGGCCATGGCCTCCTCGGCGATCCACCCCTCCCCCGTGTCCAGGCACGGGTCGGTCTCGGGCGAGGGGTCGCGCAGCGCGTCCTGGAGCCGGTCCAGCATGCCCAGGCACTCGTCCCAGCCGCGCGCGATGAACTGTTCCGGACCGGCGTCCTGGCTGCGGGTCCACAGGTCGCCGAGCCAGCGGTGGTAATAGCGGGTGCGGTTCTCGACGGCGTACGAGCGCAGCAGCCCGATCAGCGCGGACGGGGCCGCGCCGTGCGCGAGGAGCCGTACGGCGTGGGCGGTGAGGTCGGAGGCGGCGAGCGCGGTGGGATGGCCGTGGGTGAGGCCGGCCTGGAGCTGCGCGGCGCCGGCGCGCTGCTCGTCGCTGAGTCCGGGGACGAGGCCGACGGGGGCCACACGCATGTTGGCGCCACAGCCCTTGGAGCCGATCTGGCTGGCGTCCTGCCAAAGACGCTTGTCGTCCTCCAGCAGGTCGCAGGCGGTCAGGCAGGTGTTCCCGGGCGCCCGGTTGTTCTCCGGGGACCGGTTCCAGGCCACGAACTCCTCGCGCAGCGGCCGTTCCACCCCCGACGGCATGAGCACCCCCCGGTCCATGGCGGTCCGCAGGGCCCGTCCCACCGCGAGGGTCATCTGTGTGTCGTCGGAGACGAGGGCGCGCTTGGGCAGTTCCATCTCCCGCCACGGCCCGCACTTGGCGATGATCGACGCGACGTCGTTGAACTCGGTCGGAAACCCGAGGGCGTCGCCCAGCGCGAGGCCCAGCAGGGACCCGGTGGCGCGCTTGCGGACTGTGGTCGAGGTGGTCATGCGGATCGTCCTTCCCGGGGCGGTCGCAGCAGGGGCGGGTGGAGCGCGGCGGCGGCGCCCGCGCGGTAGAGGGCGGCGGGCTTGCCGCGGCCGCCGGTCAGCCGTGCGGCCCCCGCGACGGGCTCGACGAAGCCCGGGGTGGCGAGCACCTTGCGACGGAAGTTGGGGCGGTCCAGGCCCGTCCCCCACACCGTCTCGTAGACCTGCTGGAGCTCGCCGAGGGTGAACTCGGGCGGGCAGAAGGCGGTGGCGAGGCAGGTGTACTCGAATTTGGCGCCGACCCGGTCGTGGGCGTCGGCCAGGATCCGGTCGTGGTCGAAGGCGAGCGGCTCGACGTCCTCGTACGGCATCCAGCGCGCCTGCGCCGCGTCGCCGCCGCTCATCGGCTCGGGCGCGTCGGGCAGCAGGGCTGCGAAGGCGACCGACACGACCCGCATCCGGGGGTCGCGGCCGGGCTCGCTGTAGGTGCGCAACTGCTCCAGGTGCAGCCCGGAGACGTCTTTGAGGCCGGTCTCCTCGGCGAGCTCGCGCCGGGCCGCCGTCTCCGCGGACTCGTCCGGCAGCACGAAGCCCCCGGGCAGCGCCCACCGCCCGGCGTACGGCTCCTGGCCGCGCTCGACGAGCAGCACGTGCAGGACGCCCGCGCGCAGCGTGAGGACGGCGAGGTCGACGGTGACGGCGAAGGGCTCGTGGGCGTACTTGTCGTAGCCGGCTCCGTGGCCCTGCATGACGAACACCCCCTCTTTAATAGTCAGTACGACTATAAAAAGGGGGTGCGCTCAAGCACAAGTGCTCAGCGAGCACTTGAAGAGACCTTTAGAGGTCGACTGCCCTCAGAGATCGACTTCCTTCATCAGCATGCCGACCTCGGTGTTGGACAGCCGGCGCAGCCAGCCCGACTTCTGGTCGCCCAGGGTGATCGGCCCGAACGAGACCCGCACCAGCTTGTCGACCGGGAAGCCGGCCTCCGCCAGCATCCGGCGCACGATGTGCTTGCGGCCCTCGTGCAGGGTCACCTCGACCAGGTAGTTCTTGCCGGTCTGCTCGACGACCCGGAAGTGGTCCGCGCGCGCGTAGCCGTCCTCCAGCTGGATGCCGTCCTTGAGCTTCTTGCCCAGGTCGCGCGGGATCGGGCCGACGATGTGCGCGAGGTAGACCTTCTTCACGCCGTACTTCGGGTGGGTCAGCCGGTGGGCCAGCTCGCCGTGGTTGGTGAGCAGGATGACGCCCTCGGTCTCGGTGTCGAGCCGGCCGACGTGGAACAGCCGCGTCTCGCGGTTGGTCACGTAGTCGCCGAGGCACTGACGGCCCTCGTTGTCCTCCATCGTGGAGACGACACCGGCCGGCTTGTTCAGCGAGAAGAACTGGTAGGACTGGGTGGCGACCGTCAGGCCGTCGACCTTGACGTCGTCGTTCTCCGGGTCGACCCGCTTGCCCTGCTCCAGGACGATCTCGCCGTTGACCTCGACCCGCGCCTGCTCGATCAGCTCCTCGCAGGCCCGCCGCGAGCCGTAGCCGGCGCGCGCCAGGATCTTCTGCAGCCGCTCGCCCTCCTGCTCGGCGCCCGGGAAGGTCTTGGGCAGCTTGACGTCCTTCTTGCCCGCGTACCGCTCGCGGTTGCGCTCCTCGGCGCGGGCGTCGTACTCCCGGGAGGTCGCGGGCGCCCAACGCCCCCGTCCGCTGCCCGGGGACTGCTTCGGGCGGCCCTTGGCCCCGCCGCGCGCCGAAGCGCCGCGCCCGGACTTGGGTCCCTCCGGGGAGGCGCCTGGGCCCACGTCGTAGCGGCGCTCCTCGGGGCGGGGCTTGCTCGGCCGGCCGCCCTGCTTGTCGTCGCGGTTGTTACCGGCGCCACGGTTGGTACCGCGGCCACCGCTGCTCCCGCCGCGGCCGCCGCTGTTGCCACCACGGCTCCCGCCGTTGTTTCCGCTGCTGTTCCTGCCGCTGCTGCTTCGCATCAAAGTTCCGTCTTGTCGTCTGCGTCCTCGGAATCCGGAGCGTCCGGATCGAACGACGGGACCCCTTCCAGCGTCTCGGCCTCGATCGCCTCCGCCTCGGGGAGGAAGGGCGCGAGCTCCGGGAGCTCGTCCAGGCCGCGCAGGCCCATCCGCTCCAGAAAGTAGTTCGTCGTCCTGTACAGGATCGCACCTGTTTCGGGTTCCGCGCCCGCCTCCTCGACCAGACCGCGCTGCAGAAGGGTGCGCATCACACCGTCGCAGTTCACTCCGCGCACCGCGGAGACCCGGCTGCGACTGACCGGCTGGCGGTACGCGACGACCGCGAGCGTCTCCAGCGCGGCCTGCGTGAGCCGGGCCTGCTGGCCGTCCAGGACGAAGCCCTCGACGGCCGCCGCGTACTCGGGCCGGGTGTAGAACCGCCAGCCTCCCGCGACGAGCCTGAGCTCGAAGCCGCGGCTCTGCACGGTGTACTCGTCGGCCAGCTCGCGCAGCGCGTCCGCGACCTTCCGCCGCGGCCGCTGGAGGATCTTCGCGAGGTGCTCCTCGGTCGCGGGCTCGTCGACGACCATCAGGACGGCCTCCAGGGCCGGCTTGAGGTCCAGTGCGGCGACGGTCTCCTCGCTGCTCACTTCTCCGTCTCCTTCGCGTCCTTGGCGTCCTTCTCCGGCTCCTCGGGCGGCCGGTCGAACTCGTCCGTGACCAGCGGCTGCGCGTCCCCGTCGCCGCCGGTCCAGCGCACCAGCAGCTCGCCGAGCGCGGTCTCCTGGTCCAGGGCGACGGCCTTCTCCCGGTACAGCTCCAGCAGAGCGAGGAACCGGGCCACGACGGTGAGGGTGTCCTCGGTGTCCGCCACCAGAGTCCGGAAGCTGGCCTCGCCGAGCTCCCTGAGCCGCGCGACGACGATCCCCGCCTGCTCCTGCACACTCACCAGCGGCGCGTGGATGTGGTCGACGTACACCTGCGGCTTCGCCCGGGGCTGCATCGCCTTGACCGCGAGCTTGGCGAACCCCTCCGGGCCGATGCTGATGACCACCTCGGGCAGCAGCTCGGCGTGGTGCGGTTCGAGACCGACGGTGCGGGGGTAGCGGCGGGCCTCGCTCTCCAGGCGGTGCGTGAAGATGTCGGCGATCTGCTTGTAGGCCCGGTACTGGAGCAGCCGGGCGAACAGCAGGTCCCGGGCCTCCAGCAGCGCGAGGTCGGCCTCGTCCTCGACCTCGGCGGCGGGCAGCAGCCGGGCGGCCTTGAGATCGAGCAGCGTGGCGGCCACGACCAGGAACTCGGTCGTCTGGTCCAGGTCCCAGTCGGGGCCCATCGCCCGGATGTGCGCCATGAACTCGTCGGTGACCTTCGACAGCGCGACCTCGGTGACGTCCAGCTTGTGCTTGGAGATCAGCTGGAGCAGCAGGTCGAAGGGCCCCTCGAAGTTGGCGAGCCGGACCTTGAAGACCCCGTCGAAGGGTTCAGGGGACTCCGGGGGTTCAGGGGGTTCAGGGGGTTCCGGAGGTGACAGGGGCGCCGGGGGCTCGGCTGTGGAGGGCACCGCCTCGGGTGCCGGAGGGGTGACGACCGGTACGACCGGCTCGGGCGGGGCCGCTCCCGGTCCGCGTCCCAGCGCGCGTCTGCGACCGCCGGCTGCGCCGCCGGAGGCAGATGCGGGAGCGGGAACGTCGTTCGAGGCCATGGCCCCCGCAGGCTACCGCTACCGCCCGCGCAGCCGTCGTACGAGGATGCTGGCGTCCCCGCGGGTCTCCAGGTCGGCGAGGACCACGGCGACCGCCTCGCGGACGATGCGCCCCCGGTCCACGGCCAGACCGTGTTCGCCGCGGAGCACCAGCCGGGCGTGCTCCAGGTCCATGAGCTCCTCGGCGGAGACATAGACGGTGATCTTCTCGTCGTGCCGCTCCCGGCCGCTGGGCCGGCGGGCGGCCTGCCGTCCGCGCTTGCGGGACTGGCCGTCGGCGGCGACAGAACCTTCCTGCGCGTCCTGACGTCGCTCCGCGCGCTCTCCGGTGGCGCCCCTGGTGCCGGGTTGTCCGGCGTCGGCCGCCACATGCTCGGCGCCCTCGCCGTCGCCGCCCTGCGCGGGCACAGCCTGCGGCGCGTCCTCCGCGCCGCCGGCCGCCACCCCGTCGCTGTCGCCGGCCGGCCCGGGCACCCGGGCCTCACCGTTGGCGGAGCGCCGGGGCGCGGACGGCTGAAGCGCCATTCCCCCTGTCGTACGGAAGAGTTCGTCGGCCCCCGGCAGACTCACTCGGCGTGACACCGGGCGAGCACCTCCCTGGCGAGCTGACGATAGGCGGCCGCGCCGACGGAGTTGGAGGCGTACGTGGTGATCGGCTCACCGGCGACCGTGGTCTCCGGGAAGCGGACCGTGCGCCCGATGACCGTGTGGTAGACGTGGTCGTCGAACGCCTCGACCACCCGCGCGAGCACCTCACGGCTGTGCACGGTGCGCGAGTCGTACATCGTGGCGAGGATCCCGTCGAGCTCCAGATCCGGGTTGAGCCGCTCCTGGACCTTCTCGATGGTCTCGGTCAGCAGCGCCACGCCACGGAGGGCGAAGAACTCGCACTCCAGCGGCACGATCACCTTGTGGGCGGCCGTGAGGGCGTTGACGGTGAGCAGGCCGAGCGAGGGCTGACAGTCGATGACGATGTAGTCGTAGTCGTCCATCAGCGGCTTGAGCGCACGCTGGAGCGTGGACTCGCGCGCGACCTCGGAGACGAGTTGGACCTCGGCGGCCGACAGGTCGATGTTGCTGGGCAGCAGGTCCATGTTGGGGACCGCGGTCTTCAGGAGCACCTCGTCGGCCGCCATGCCCCGCTCCATGAGCAGGTTGTAGACGGTGAGGTCGAGCTCCATCGGATTGACGCCGAGACCGACCGACAGCGCGCCCTGCGGGTCGAAGTCCACGAGCAGCACGCGTCGTCCGTACTCCGCGAGCGCGGCACCCAGGTTGATGGTCGACGTCGTCTTGCCGACGCCGCCCTTCTGGTTGCACATCGCGATGATCGTCGCGGGGCCGTGATGGGTCAGCGGGCCCGGGATCGGGAAGTACGGCAGCGGGCGTCCGGTCGGACCGACGCGCTCACGGCGCTGTCGGGCCGCGTCGGGCGCGAGCGTGGCCGCGTACTCCGGATCCGGCTCGTACTCGGCATCGGGGTCGTAGAAGTGCCCGTCGGGCAGTTCGTCGTAGTCGGCGAAGTGGTTGTGGGGCGCGCCACTTCCGTCGCCGGCCATGGCGTTCACGTGATGGCCATCCATGCTCTGGAGTGCTGACAGAGCCGTAGGGGGGCTGCTCTGGCTCTGGTGGGCTGCGAAGGTTCGGACAGCGACGGAGCCGACAGCCTCGAGCCCCACGGGACCCGGGTCCCGCAACGGCATTCCTGGTTGACCACCCCCGGGAGCAAATGTCGACTCATTCACAAGTCGTCTTACCTCCTTGGTGACCAGGAAACTTCTAGACAAGGTCAGCGTGGCACCATGCCGACGGTTGGCGACTCTATGGCGTGTCGGGCGTCCGCAGCAACACAATCCGCCGGACCCGGCCCGATGTGTCGGCAATGAAACATCCCGCTGTCAAGGGCGTACGGCCGTCGCACGGCAGGTTTCACCGGTGTGCGAATCGGTCGAAGGGTTACGTTCGAGGCGAGTTGGCCGAGAGCCGCAAAGTGACCATACACACATCCGGCCGGACCTTGTCGGGCAAGGTCCGGCCGGGCGCGCGAGGTTGACGACCTCTGTTGACGTATCGCCTTTTGCCTTCTGCCGACTTGGCTCCGCGGCCCGGCGAAACGGCTCGGGAAGAGGTCGGGACCGGTCAGCCGAGCAGGGACTCCAGCTCCACGTGCTCCAGGCCGTGCGCCTGCGCGACCTCGCGGTAAACGACCTTGCCGTCATGGGTGTTGAGCCCCTTGGCCAGCGCGGGGTCCCGGCGCAGCGCCTCCACCCAGCCCCGGTCGGCGAGTTCGACGATGTAGGGCAGCGTGGCGTTGGTGAGCGCGTAGGTCGAGGTGTTGGGGACCGCGCCGGGCATGTTGGCGACGCAGTAGAAGACCGAGTCGTGGACCGGGAAGGTCGGCTCGGCGTGGGTGGTCGGACGGGAGTCCTCGAAGCAGCCGCCCTGATCGATCGCGATGTCGACAAGGACACTTCCGGGCTTCATCCTGGACACCAGCTCGTTGGTGACCAGCTTCGGGGCCTTGGCGCCGGGGATGAGGACGGCGCCGATGACGAGGTCCGCCTCGAGGCACGCCTTCTCCAGCTCGAAGGCGTTGGAGACGACCGTCTGGATCTTCGTGCCGAAGACCCTGTCCGCCTCCTTGAGCTTGTTGATGTCCCGGTCGAGCAGGGTCACGTGGAAGCCCATGCCGACGGCGATCTGCGCCGCGTTCCAGCCGGACACACCGCCGCCGATGACGACCGCCTTGGCGGCCAGCACGCCCGGGACGCCGCCGGGCAGCACACCGCGGCCGCCGTTGGCGCGCATCAGGTGGTAGGCGCCGACCTGGGGGGCCAGCCGGCCCGCGACCTCGGACATCGGGGCGAGCAGCGGCAGCGCGCGGCTCGGCAGCTCGACGGTCTCGTAGGCGATCGCCGTGGTGCCGGACTCGACGAGGGCGTCCGTGCACTCTTTGGAGGCGGCCAGGTGCAGGTAGGTGAAGAGCGTCTGGTCCTTGCGCAGGCGGTGGTACTCCTGCGCGATGGGCTCCTTGACCTTCAGCAGCAGGTCGGCGGTGGCCCACACCTCGTCGGCGGTCTCCAGGATCCGCGCGCCGGCGGCCACGTACTCCTCGTCCGTGATGGACGAGCCGACACCTGCGTTGCGTTCGACGACGACCTGATGCCCGTGGCGCACCAGTTCGTGCACGCCGGCGGGGGTGATGGCCACCCGGAACTCGTTGTTCTTGACCTCGCGGGGGATGCCGACCTTCACGTCGATCACGGTCCTTGGCTCAGGGGGTGTGGGGGCACAGCAGAAGACAATCCCGGAGGTACAGGGCACACCGGGATATACCGCGGGAGAAGGTGCGGCAGAGCCAGTCTAATGAAGGCGTTCTCTCTGTCTAGCCTTTCATTGCATCAATCTTCAGCAGGTGTACTACGGATTTCGCAGGTGTTAGCGCCGTGTTCCGGCCCTTCCCGCTCCGGATCGCGGTCCGAGAGCCCGCGATCCGGGAGCTCCTCTCCCAGGATGCGCTCGGCCGCGGCCCGGTGCAGGCGGGCCGCCGTCGGGTCGCCGAGGCGCTCCAGGGTGTCGGCCAGCCTCAGCTGCACCGCGGCCTGCAGACGGGTGTCCTCGGCGCGCCTGGCCCACTCCACGGCCTCCTGACAGGTGCGCAGCGATTCCTCGGGGCGGCCCGCGTACTCCTGGACCCGGGCCAGCTCGCTCAACGCCCGCGCGTACGCGCCGACCTCGCCGTTCTTGCGGTGCCCGGAGGCCGCGGCCCGCCAGGCCCGTTGCGCCTCCCCGTAGCGGCCCGCGTAGGTGTGCGCGGTGGCGATGCGGCCGTAGAGGCGGGCGGCGTCCGCGCGCTCGTCACGGGCCAGCCGCTGGGCGAGGGCGCGGCCGAACCAGTCGGCGGCCCGGTCGTAGTCCCCGAGCTCCAGGTGCGCGCCGCCTACGGATTCCATCGCGCGGCCGATCGCGTAGGGGTCGTTCGCCTCGCGTCCGGCGTCCAGCGCGGCCCGGTAGCGCACCAGCGCCGCCGCCGTGCGGCCGGTCCGGGCGTCGACGTCGGCGAGGTTGAGCAGGGCGGCGGCCTTCTCCCGGGGCAGTCCGCGGCGCTCGGCCACGTCCAGCACGAGCTGGTGGACGCCGTACAGGTCGGGCGCGGCCGCCTGGGTGCCGAAGTGCGCGACCATCGCCCTGACCAGCTGGGACATCAGCCGGCGGGCGAGGGTGTCCAGCTCCCCGTCGGCGACCGCGAGCCGGGCCGAGGCGAGCAGGGCGGGGCGGCGGACGCTCAGCCACTCGGCGGCCGCGCGCGGGGTGGGGAAGCGCAGGGCGCGGGGCAGGCCCTGGAGCTTCTCGCGGGCCTGGGGGTTGTCGGTCTCGGTGATGGCCCGGCAGGACTGGAGCAGCCGTACCGTGCGCTCCAGCATGCGGGCGCGGGCCAGCTGGAGCTCGGCCGGGCGGTCGTGGGTCTCGGCGGCGGCCCGCAGCAGGGGGTACAGGCAGCCCGGCACCTCGTACTGGGGCAGCGGGGAGGGCACGGCCCGCAGCAGGCCGATGGCGGCGAGGTCGTCCAGGGTGGTGCGGGCGGCGCCCACCGAGCAGCCGGCCAGCGCGGAGACGGTGTGCGGGTCGGCGAGGCCGGCCGGGGCGAGACAGAGCAGTCGCAGTATCCGGGCGGCGGGGGCGGGCAGCGCGGCGTGCACGAGCCGGAAGATCCGGCTGAGCGGGGAGCCTTCGTCGCCCTCCGCGTGGAGTTGTTTGGCGAGGTCGGCGACGGCCGCCTTGGGGCGGGCGGCGAGCCAGCCGCCGGCCAGGTTCAGCGCGGCCGGCTGGCCCTGGCAGGCCTCCACGAGACCCTCGGCGGAGCGCGGGTCGACGGTGATGCGGACCGAGCCGGTGTACCGGCTCAGCAGTTCGAGGGCGGACTTGGTGTCCAGGCCGCCCAGGGTGCAGGGGCGGACGTCCGCGATGCCGGTGAGCGGTCCGGCGGAGACCGCGACGAGGAGGCACTCGGGGGTGTCGGGGAGCAGCGCGTCGACCTGTTCGGCGCCGGCCGCGTCGTCGAGCAGGAGCAGCACGCGCCGCTCGGCGAGGACCTCGCGCAGGATGGCCGCCAGGTCGTCCTCGTCGGCGCCGGGCGGGGTCGGCACGTCCAGCGCGGCGAGCAGTTCACGGGCGGCGCGCTCGACCGGCACGGGGGTGCCGTCGGGTTCGGCCAGGCGGGCGCGGAGCACCCCGTCCCGGTAGCGGTCGGCGACCTGGCGGACGAGTTCCTCGGCGAGCGCCGTACGGCCGGAGCCGGGCCGGCCGGCGATGAGCAGGACCCGCGCGCGGGGGGCCTTCTTCCCGGAGATGGTGTCCAGCCCCGCGCGTTCGATGTCGGCGCGCAGTTCCTTCAACTCCCGGGTACGGCCCAGGAAATGGCCCTCTGTCGCAGCGTGTCCGGACAGCTGCACGCCGCCTGTGTCCACTGCCTGATCCGTCACGGGCCACACTCCCGTCCCACCGCACGCGCAAGCCCGCCGGGACTCCGGATCGGGTGATTCCAGAGCCTAGTTCACGCTCTGCGACGTTCCGGGAGGAGCAGGGCGGGCCACGACCGAGACATCCCCCGATCGGATCAGCCGATGGTCACACCGGGCGGGGATCCGGCCCGCGCGGCGGCCTCACGCCTCGAACGGACGCGCCGGCCAGGACGCCTCGGCCGGGCGCAGCGCGTCGAGGCCGTCCCCGCCGCGCGCCGCGATCAGCGAGAGGACGCCCACGACGAGGCAGTTGCTGTGCAGCTCGCCCGCGAGCACTCCCCGGACGAGTTCCTCGACCGGCACACGCGCGTGCTCCATGTCGGCCTCCTCGTCCGCGACCTCGAAACGCTCCCCGTCGGCCTCCGACAGGTTCCGGGCCAGGAAGACGCGTACGGACTCGTCGCAGCCGCCCGCGGTCGGGTAGACGTCGGTCAGCACCCGCCAGTCCTCGGCCTTGACGTGCGCCTCCTCGTACAGCTCGCGCTGGGCCGCGTGCAGCGGGTTCTCGCCTGGCACGTCGAGCAGGCCGGCCGGGATCTCCCAGAGCTTGTGCAGCACGGGGTGGCGGTACTGCTTGATGAGCAGGACACGGTCCTCTTCGTCGAGGGCGAGGACGGCCACGGAACCGGGGTGCACCTGGTAGTCCCGGCGGACCACCGAACCGTCGGGCATGACCACCTCGTCCGTGCGGACGGAGGTCTTGTTGCCCACGAACGGGGTCTCGCTCGCCCGGATCTCCCACGCCTCGGGGGTGTCCTTGATCGTCATGCCCTGTCCTTCCACACGCGCAAAAGAAGACCGGCCGGAAGAGGGCCGACCAAAAGGAGATCGACCGCGAAAACCGGCCAAACAAAAACAGAAAAAAGAAGCCGGGGCGCTCACCTTTGAAGGGATGCACCCCGGCCACCGTACAACTGGTGTGTTACTCAGAAGCCTTGCTCGCCTCGACCGCCCGCCGGACCGCCGCCTTCACCAGACCGGCGAAGAGCGGGTGCGGGCGCGTCGGCCGCGAGCGCAGCTCGGGGTGGGCCTGGGTGGCGACCAGATAGGGGTGGACGTCACGGGGGTACTCGACGTATTCGACCAGCTTGCCGTCCGGGGAGGTGCCGGAGAACTGGATGCCCGCCTTCTTCTCGAGCTCGGCGCGGTAGGCGTTGTTGACCTCGTACCGGTGCCGGTGCCGCTCCTCGACGTACTCCTTGCCGTCGTACACCTCGCGGACGATGGAGCCCTCGGCCAGCTTGGCCGGGTACATGCCCAGCCGCATGGTGCCGCCCATGTCGCCCTCGCCGGCCACGATGTCGAGCTGCTCGGCCATGGTGGAGATGACCGGGTGGGCGGTGGCGGAGTCGAACTCGGTGGAGTTGGCGTCGGCGATGTCGGCCAGGCTGCGCGCCGCCTCGATCACGATGCACTGCAGGCCCAGGCAGAGACCGAGCAGCGGGATCTTGTTCTCGCGGGCGTAGCGGATCGCGCCGACCTTGCCGAGCACACCGCGGTCGCCGAAGCCGCCCGGGATGCAGACGCCGTCCACGTCGGCGAGCTGCGCCTTGGCTCCGGCCGGGGTCTTGCAGTCGTCGGAGGTGACCCACTTGATCTTCACGCGGGCCTTGTTGGCGAAGCCGCCGGCGCGCAGCGCCTCGGTGACCGAGAGATACGCGTCCGGCAGGTCGATGTACTTGCCGACCAGGGCGAGGGTGATCTCGTGGTCGGGGTTGTGGACGCGGTCGAGCAGGTCGTCCCAGGTCGTCCAGTCCACATCGCGGAACGGCAGGTCCAGCTTGCGGACGACGTAGGCGTCCAGGCCCTCGCGGTGCACGGTCTTCGGGATGTCGTAGATCGAGCGGGCGTCGGGGCAGGCCACCACCGCGTCCTCGTCGACGTCGCACATCAGCGAGATCTTGCGCTTGATCGCGGTCGGCACCTCACGGTCACAGCGCAGCACGATCGCGTCTGGCTGGATACCGATGTTCCGGAGGGCCGCGACCGAGTGCTGGGTCGGCTTGGTCTTCAGCTCGCCCGAGGGACCGATGTACGGCAGGAGAGAGATGTGAACCACGAAGACGTTGTCCCGGCCGACCTCGTGCCGGACCTGGCGGACCGTCTCCAGGAACGGCAGCGACTCGATGTCGCCGACCGTGCCGCCGACCTCCGTGATCACGACGTCGACCTCGTCCGTCGCCATGCGGCGGATGCGGTGCTTGATCTCGTTGGTGATGTGCGGGATGACCTGGACGGTGTCGCCGAGGTACTCGCCGCGCCGTTCCTTGGCGATCACCGTGTTGTAGACCTGACCGGTGGTGACGTTGGCGGAGCCGTCGAGGTCACGGTCGAGGAAGCGCTCGTAGTGGCCGATGTCCAGGTCCGTCTCGGCGCCGTCGTTGGTGACGAACACCTCGCCGTGCTGGAAGGGGTTCATCGTGCCCGGGTCGACGTTCAGATACGGGTCGAGCTTCTGCATCACGACCCGCAGACCCCGCGCCTTGAGCAGCATGCCCAGGCTCGAGGCCGTCAGGCCCTTGCCGAGCGAGGAGGCGACACCCCCGGTGACGAAGATGTGCTTGGTCGTCGTGGATTTGGGCGTCATGGCCAAGAGGGGGCTCCCGTGGTCGCGATTCGAGGGTGCGGTTCGGGGGCTTCGAGACCACCGGTCCACGGGCTACCAGGGTATCAGCGCCTCGAGGAGATGGCTTCCGGCCACGCTCCGCGCACGGGCCGACACGGGCGGCCGCTCCCGCACCGGTTTCTCACCCTCTGCTCACCCGTTCGGCCCACCCGCGTTGCCGAGAGCGGCACGCAGATCATCTACGTGCGTCGTATCCTGCTCGGACACTCGCTGCCGAGCCCGGCCGGCAAGACGGCACACCCCAGCCCGTATCCCACCGGAACAACGAGAGCTCGTCAGTTCGTTGAGCAATAATCGGCGTTTTGCCTATTCGGCTGAGCGGCTGCTTTGCTTCAGCGCTCAACGACGCATTACAAACGACCCCTTGACCGCACTAGCGACAGCCCCCGTTCCGCACGGGGGTGACGTGGCCGTTCGACTGGAGTTGCACGTGGCCGGGCGCATCGAAGACTACGCACTCATCGGAGACATGCAGACCGCTGCCCTGGTCTGCCGTGACGGGACAGTGGACTGGCTGTGCCTGCCCCGCTTCGACTCGCACGCGATCTTCGCCGGCCTGCTCGGCACGGAGGAACACGGCTTCTGGCGCCTCGGCCCCGCGCACGCCTCCGACGCCGAACCGCCGACGGCCGCCCGGCGCACCTACCGGGGCGACTCGCTGATCCTGGAGTCCGAGTGGGACACCCCGCGCGGCACGGTCCGGGTCACCGACTTCATGCCGCCCCGTGACGGCGCGCCCCAGCTGATCCGGATCGTCGAGGGCGTCTCGGGCCGCGTCCCCATGCGCTCCACCCTGCGGATGCGCTTCTCCTACGGCCGGGTCGTCCCCTGGGTGCACAAGCACGAGGGCCGCACGGTGGCCGTCGCGGGCCCCGACTCGGTGTGGTTCGACACCGACTGCGAGACCTACGGCAAGTCGCTGACGACCTACGCCGACTTCACCGTCGCCCCCGGCGACCGCATCGCGTTCACGATCTCCTGGGAACCCTCGCACAAGCAGCCGCCCCCGCTGCCGGAGCCCGAGCAGTCGCTGACGGCCACGGAGGACTTCTGGCGCGAGTGGGTCGAGCACTGCACCTACCACGGCCCCTACCGCGAGGCCGTGATCCGCTCGCTGATCACGCTCAAGGCCCTGACGTACGCCCCCACCGGCGGCATCGTCGCCGCCCCCACGACCTCCCTCCCGGAGGACATCGGCGGCGTCCGCAACTGGGACTACCGCTACACCTGGCTGCGTGACGCGGCCATCACCCTGTCCTCGCTGCTGCGCACCGGCTACCGCGAGGAGGCCCGCGCCTGGCGCGAGTGGCTGCTGCGCGCAGTCGCCGGCGACCCCGAGAACCTGCAGATCATGTACGGCATCGCGGGCGAGCGCGAGCTCGGCGAGGCCGAGCTGGACTGGCTGCCCGGCTACGAGAACTCCGGCCCGGTCCGGGTCGGCAACGGCGCGGCCCACCAGCTCCAGCTGGACGTGTACGGCGAGGTCACCGAGGCCCTCCACCTGGGCCATATGACCGGCCTCGCCCGCAACGACTACGCCTCGCTGCTCCAGCTCAAGCTGATCCGCTACCTGGAGCGGCACTGGGACGAGCCGGACGAGGGCATCTGGGAGGTACGTGGCCCGCGCCGCCACTTCGTGCACTCCAAGGTCATGGCCTGGGTCGCGGTCGACCGCACGATCAAGCTCATCGAGTCCGGCGACGCCGACGGCCCGCTGGAGCGGTGGCGCGAGCTGCGCGACGACATCCACCGGGACGTGTGCGAGAAGGGCTACGACAAGGAACGCAACACGTTCACCCAGTCCTACGGCTCGAAGGAGCTGGACGCCTCCCTGCTGCTCATCCCGCAGATGGGCTTCCTGCCGCCCGACGACAAGCGGGTCATCGGCACCATCGAGGCGATCCAGCGCGAGCTGTCGACGGCGGACGGCTTCATCCTGCGCTACCCGACCTCGGGCGGCGACGAGGGCGTCGACGGCCTCCCCGGCGACGAGGGCGCCTTCCTGGCCTGCTCGTTCTGGATGGCGGACGACCTCGCGATGATCGGCCGGGTGGACGAGGCCCGCAAGCTCTTCGAGAAGCTGCTCTCGCTGCGCAACGACCTCGGGCTGCTCGCCGAGGAGTGGGACCCGCGCCTGCAACGCCAGGTCGGCAACTTCCCGCAGGCCTTCAGCCACGTCCCGCTGATCGACACGGCGCTGCGCCTGACGGCGTCCGGCGCGTACGGCGGCTGAACCGGCCGGCGGCGGCTGAACAGGACCGGCGGGCCGCGCGCGCCTAGGCTGGGTAGGTCATAGCCCCTGCACGAAAGGGGGCGCCCCATGGCCTCCCCGTCGAAGGCGGGCGCGGCCCTCGCCGCGCTGCGCGAGGATCTCGTCGGCGACGTGTTCGCCCCGCAGGATCCGGGTTACGACGAAGCCCGGACGGTCTTCAACGCGATGATCGACCGCCGTCCGGCCGTCATCGCCCAGTGCGTGGACGAGTCCGACGTCGTCCGGTCGGTGCGCTTCGCCCGTGACCTCGACCTGCCGATCGCGGTGCGCGGCGGCGGGCACAGCGTCGCCGGCATGGCGCTGGGCGACGGGGCGCTGGTGGTGGACCTGCGTCACATGCGCACGGTCACCGTCGATCCCGCCGCCGAGGCGGTGCGGATCGCGGGCGGGGCCACCATGAGCGACCTGGACCGCGCCTGCCAGCCGCACGCCCTCGCCACCACCGGCGGCCGGGCCTCCACCACCGGCGTCGGCGGCTTCGTCCTGGGCGGCGGCACCGGCTGGCTGGACCGCTGCTTCGGCCTCGCGGTCGACAACCTGCTCGGCGTCGAAGTCGTCACCGCCGAGGGCCGACGGGTGCACGCCGGCGCGGACGACAATCCCGACCTGTTCTGGGCGCTGCACGGCGGCGGCGGAAACTTCGGCATCGCCACCGCGCTCACCCTGAAGCTGCACGAGCTGCCCGAGTTCTCCATCGCGCTGCTGCTGTACCTGCCGGAGTTCGGCCCCGAGGCCACCCGCACCTACCGGGACGTGATCACGGCCGGCCCGGACGAGGCGGGCGGCGCGGTGCTCTACCTCTGCGGCCCGCCCGAGGAGTTCGTCCCGCCGCACCTGGTCGGCAGCCTGCTCTGCGGGGTGCTGCTGACCTACGCCGGCAGTGAGAGCGACCTGCGCAAGGTGGCCGAACCGCTGCTGGCCCTGTCGCACGAGGCGGAGGTCGTCGGCGCGATGCCGTACGCCGACGTCCAGTGCATGATCGACGACCCGCCGGGCATGCGGAACTACTGGTCGGCGGAGTACCTGACCGGCGCGCCCGACGACTACGTGGACGTCTACTGCGCCCGCGGCGAGTCCCTGCCCGTGCCGACGGGGACCCTGCACGCGCTGTTCCCGCAGGGCGGGGCGATCGCCGCCGGACCGCACGAGTACCCGGTCCCCTACCGGGACGCGCCGTGGGGCGTGCATCCCTTCGGGCTCTGGGAGGACCCGGCCGACGACGGGCGCTGCGTCCAGTGGGTCCGGGACGTGCGGGCCGACGCCCAGCCGTGGAGCACGGGCGCGGTCTACCTCAACTTCATCGGCGACGAGGGCGCCGACCGGGTCGTGGCCGGCGTGGGCGCCGAGAACGCCCGGCGGCTCGCGGACGTGAAGCGGTCGTACGACCCCGACAACGTGTTCCGCTTCAACCACAACATCAGGCCGGCCTGAGCGCCGTCAGCGTCCGCTCCCCCGCCGGATCGCCGTCCGTGGCCGCAACGAGCGCGATCTCGTCGAGCCCCGCCTCGGCGTAGGCGTCGATCCGGGCCCGCACGGCGCCGAGGTCACCCACCAGGCCGACGGTGGCCGCGGCCTCCGGGGGCAGAGCGCGGACCAGGACGGCGCGGTCGGCGCCGGCCGCGGCGAGGGCGACGGCCTCGTGGAAACCGGCCTCGGCGAACACCTCGCGGTACCCCGGCACGGTCAGGTATCCGGCGATGCTGCCCAGGACCTGGGTGAGCGACGCGGGTGCCGGGTCGACGGCCGCGGGCAGCCAGGCGGCGAGCGTGGGCGGCGTCCGGCCCGCCTTCCCTGCCGCCGCGTCCAGCCTGGCGCGCAGCTCGCGCACCTGCTCCGGGGAGACGACGTCGAGCAGCATCCGGTCGGCGTGCGCGGCGGCCGCGGCGATCGCGCGGTCCCCGAACGCGGCCACGGTGAGCGGGCCGCCGGGCGGCGGGAGCCGGTGCCGGAAGGGACTGCCGGGCACGACCGGCTCGCCGGGCGGGCGGTGCAGCAGCCCCCGCAGGGCCCGCGCGCTCTCGCCGAGGACGGCGGCGGGACGCGCCCGGGGCCGCCCGTGCACGCCCTCCACCACACGCTTGCTCGACGTGCCCAGCGCCACGCCGACCGCCCGGCCCCCGGTGACGGCGGCCACCGACGCGGCGCCCCGGGCGAGGGTGTACGGATCGCGCACCGACACCGGTACCGGCCCGGCCGTCAGCACGGCCCGTTCGGTGACCCGGCCGAGCGCGGCGGCCAGCACGAACGCGTCCCAGGTCGGCCCCTCCCCGGCCCACACCTCCCGGTAACCGAGCCGGTCGGCGAGGCCTGCGATGCGCAGCGGCTCGTCGACCGGGCTGTCGTCCTCACGGGCCACGGCAACCACACTGAAGTCCATGGCCCGCCGCTACCCGGCAACCGGCCGTCCAACCCGGTCCGAAGATGTTGCCGGAACGTCTGCGCAGGTAGCGTCCGCTGCATGGACAGCCGTACGGACCACCGATTCGACAGCCAGAGCGCCGGCATCACCGTGCAGCGTGCGCTCGAGCTGCCCGGACTGCGCAGCGGGCTGCCCGAGATCCTCGCGGGCGACGACCGGCTGGACCGCACGGTGCGCTGGGTGCACGCGGGCGAGGTCCCCCACATCGCCTCCCTGCTCAAGGGCGGCGAACTGCTGCTGACCACGGGCTACGGCCTCGGCACCCGTCCGGCCGAACAGCGGGCGTTCGTGCGCACCCTGGCCGAGCGGGGCATCGCGGCCCTGGTGATCGAGCTGGGCCCGCGGTTCACCCGGCTGCCCGCGGCCCTGGTCGAGACGGCCCGCACGACCGGGCTCCCGCTCGTCCAACTGCACCGCGAGGTGCCGTTCGTGGCGGTCACGGAGGAGGTCCACACCGAAATCGTCAACGGCCACTACGCACTGCTCCAGCAGGCGGAGGAGGTGCACCGGCGCTGCACCGAGGCCCTGCTCGGCGGGGGCGGGATCCCGCAGGTGCTGGGCATCCTGGCCGACTTCAGCGGCAATCCGGTGTTCCTGGAGACCACCGAAGGTCAGCTCCTGTACGCGGCCGGGGCCGGTCCGGAGGGCGCGGATCCGCTTCAGGTGTGGGAGGGGCTGCGCGGCCCGCGCAAGGACGCGCCGCCACCCGCCGGTTCGGTCCTGGTGGACGTGCCCGGGGGCGGGCCGGGGGCGGGTTCGGTACGCGCCCGGCTCGTGCTCCTGCCCGTGCGCGCCCCGCTCGCACCCGTGCACCGGATCGCCGCCGAGCGGACGGCCGGGATCCTCGCCGTGGTGCTGATGCAGGCCCGCCAGGAGGAGGAGCTCGCGGCCCGCGGGCGGGGCGACTTCCTGACCGACCTCGCCGAGGGCCGGATCGCCGCCGAGGACGCTCCGGCGCAGGCGCGCGTCCTCGGCTTCCGGCCCGGCTCCGGCCCGCTGCTCCCGGTCGTCATGCGGCTGGCCGACGGCATCTCCGCCGGCGGCGGCTGGGCGGTGCTGGCCCGCGCGGTCGCGGAGGAGCTGGCGTCGGTGGGCGTGCCGGTGCTGCTGGGCGTACGGCCGGTGGAGGGCCGGGTGCCGGTGCTGCTGGGACTGCGCTCGGAGTCGGAGCGGTCGTCGGTCGCGGACCGGGTCGCGGCGGCGCTGCGCGCCGGGGTGGAGCGCGCCGGGATGCAGCGGCCGGGGGCGCAGCCGCCGCTCGTGGTCGTCGGGGTCGCGGGCGGCTGGGCGGCCGCCTCGGCGGGCCTCAGACACGCGGCGGAGACGGCGACCGCCGCCCAGGGCCTGCCGGACCGCCCCTGGTACGACGCCCGCCGCCTGGACATCGACCTGCTGCTGTGGCGGCTGCGCGAACACCCCGACCTGGCGGCCTTCGTGGACCGCGCGATCGGCCCGGTCCGCGACCACGACCACCGCTCCAGGCCACCCCTGCTGCCCACCCTGGAGACCTATCTGGCGCACGCCGGCCGCAAGGCGGAGACCGCCCGCGAACTGCATCTCAACCGCCAGACGCTGTACAACCGCCTCGCCCGTATCGGCGAGTTGCTCGGCACGGACCTCGACGACCCGCAGACGGTCCTGGCGCTGAGCCTGGCCCTCCGCGCGCGCCGGCACGTACCGTGAGCGGCCCGCGTCGGCTCAGCTCATCGGCCGGGGCCGGGTCAACTCGTCGTAGACGCTGAGCACCTGGGCGACCGTCTCGTCCTCGGTGGGCCAGGTGGCCGTCTGCCGGGTGCCCAGGTCCCGCAGCAGCTCGGCCCGTTCCGGATCGCCGAGCAGGCGTTCGACAGCGGCGGCGAAGGCCACCGCGTCGTCCGGCGGCACCAGTTCGGCCGCGTCGCCGACGAGTTCGCGGATACCGCCCGCCAGGGCCGCGACGAGCGGCACACGCGCGTGCAGGGCCTCCTGTGCGAGGACCGACCGCGACTCCCCGCCGCCGGGCAGCAGGGCGAGGTCGGCGGCGGCGAGCAGATCGCTCACGTCGTCCCGCCGCCCGACGAGCCGGACGGGCAGCTCCTCGTCCTCGATACGGCGCTGGAGCTCCGCCCGCTGCGGCCCCTCCCCCGCGATCACGACCAGCGGCGCGGGGTCCAGCCGCCGCCACGCGCGCGAGGCGTCCAGCAGCAGGTCGTAGCCGCGGTGCCGGTCCAGGGAGCCGACCGCCATGAGCAACGGGCGGCCGATGGCGCCGAGTTCGGCCCGCATCTTCGGGGGCTGCAGCTCCGACTCCTCGGTCGCCTCGCCCGGACGGGACCCGGGCACCGCCACCGCGGCGAGCCGCGCGTCGCGGGCGCCCGTGCGGCGGGCCCGGTCGACCAGGTCGGAGGTGGTGCCGAGGACCACGGCGGCCGTCCGCGCGACCCGCCGCTCCAGCAGCCGCAGCAGATGGGCCCGGGCGCCCTCGGCGTGCGCACGGTTGTGCCAGGTGACGACGAGCGGGGTACGCCGGCCGCTGAGCGCGAGGACGGCGCGGAAGGAGGCGTGCAGTCCGTGCGCGTGGACGAGGTCGGCGTCCGTGCAGGCCGCCCGGAGCGCCGCCACGGACCCCGGGTCGCTGCTGCGCGGCACGTGTACGTGTTCGGCTCCGGTGCCCGTGAAGTCGTAGGTGTGATCGACGTCGACAGGGGCGCACACCGTGACCCGTACGCCCCGAGCGACCAGCCCCGAGGCCAGGGAGCGCACGTGCGCGCTGCTGCCGGCGTTGCCGCCGCCCAGCACCTGCACGGTGCGCAGCGACGACTGGCCGTGCGGTGAGTGGCTGCTCACGTGGCCGGGGCTCCTGGTTCGGCGTCGGACGGTCACGAAGAAACGTACAGAAGGGACCGGGCGGAGGGGTGGACCGCTGACGTTCCTCCACGTACTACGCCCAAGGATGCCAGCACGTACGGGTGTTCCGTGCCGCCCAGCACCCGGGCACCCGGCGACAGACCCCCCTGCATCACCCACACGGGTGAAGGAAATCGGGGTTCCGTTCGACTACCCCGAGTCCCCACGAACCGCCCGACCGTTCACCACGACCGGCCACCCCGACCGGCCACCCCGTCCAGCCCGACCGGCCCGCCCGGGTGCTCCCACGTCGCCGCCGCTGGGGCCTGTCCGGCCGAGCAGGTCGCAGGAGATCGGCGCTGCCTCGGCAGTGCCGATGAGCGGGGTGATGGGGGTCCCCCCGCTCGAGCGAAGCCGAGAGCGGGGGAGGTTGGCAACCGACGACAACGCCGCTGGGGGTACCCCCTCTGGGGGAGGGCGTGCCACACCCCGCGTCCACGGCATGATCCGCCGGACAGGCCCTAGGGGGGCTTCTGATGGATCTCCGCGGCGTCGCGACGCCCGGCACGCACTCTCGCCGCACCTTCTCCCACGGAGATCCATCAGAAGCCCCCTAGCCGTCCGCGCGGGCCGTCGCCAGCAGCTCCTCCGCATGCGCCCGGGCCGTCTCGGAGTCCTCCTGGCCCGCCAGCATCCGGGACAGCTCCCGGATCCGCTCCTCGCCCTCCAGGACCTTCACGCCGGACCGGGTCACCGACCCGTCGTTGGTCTTCTCCACCAGCAGCTGCCGGTCGGCGAAGGCGGCGACCTGCGGAAGGTGGGTGACGACCACGACCTGCGCGCTCTTCGCGAGCTTCGCGAGCCGCCGCCCGATCTCGACGGCCGCCTTGCCGCCCACACCCGCGTCGACCTCGTCGAAGAGGTACGTCGGCACCGGATCCGTCCCCGCGAACACGACCTCCACGGCGAGCATCACGCGCGAGAGCTCACCGCCCGACGCCCCCTTGGCGATGGGCCGCGGCGGCGCGCCCGGGTGCGGGGCGAGCAGCAGCTCGACCTCGTCCGCGCCGGCCGGCCCGTACGCGACCGCCCGGCCGCCGACCTCCACGCCCTCCGGGTCCTCGGTCTGCCGGATGTCGAACGACACGCGCGCGTGCGGCATCGCCAGGGACGCGAGCTCTGCGGTCACCGCCGCCGCGAACCTCGCGGCGGCCTCCGTGCGCGCGTCCGTCAGCGCCTGTGCCAGCCCGCCGAGTTCGGCGCGCAGCGCGTCCCGTTCGGCGGTCAGCTCGTCGATGCGCTCGTCGTCGCCGTCCAGCTCGGTGAGCCGGGCGGCGCTCTGCTCGGCCCAGGCGAGGACGGAGTTCACGTCCTGGCCGTACTTGCGGGTGAGCGCGGTGAGCGCGGCCCGCCGCTCCTCGACGGCCGACAGCCGCAGCGGGTCGGCGTCGAGGTCGTCGGCGTACCCCGCCAGCTCGCCCGCCACATCACCCAGCAGGATCCCGATCTCTCCGATCCGGTCGGCGAGCGCCGCCAGCGCCGGATCGTGCGACCTGACGGCCTCCAGGGCCCGCTGCGCGCCCGCGACGAGCGTGGTGGCCTCGATGCCCTCGGGGTCCTCCGGGTTCCCGGCGAGGGCTGCGTGGGCGGCCGTGGCGGCGGACGACAGCGCCTCCGCGTGCCCGAGCCGCTCGGCCTCCTCCGCCAGCTCCACGTCCTCCCCGGCCCGTGGTTCGACACCGGCGATCTCGTCGAGTCCGAAGCGCAGCATGTCGGCCTCCTGGGCCCGCTCACGCGCGCGTGTGACGATCTCCTCCAGCTCGACGGCAACGGACCGCAGCCGCCGGTAGGCCTCGGTGTACTTGGCGAGCGGCACGGTCACCGCGTCGCCCGCGTACCGGTCCAGCGCCTGCCGCTGCCGGGACTGCTTCAGCAGCCCCTGCTGGTCGGTCTGCCCGTGCACCGCCACCAGCTCGTCCGCCAGCTCGGCGAGCACGCCCATGGGCACGCTGCGCCCGCCCACGTGCGCCCGTGACCGCCCCTCGGCGGAAACGGTACGGCTGATGAGCAACACCCCGTCGTCGAGTTCGGCCCCGGCCTCCTCGGCCCGGACGGCCACCGAGGCGCCCGCGGGCACGCTGATGCGCCCCTCCACGACCGCCTTCTCGGCGCCGATCCGCACGAGCGCCGGGTCCGCGCGCCCGCCCAGCAGCAGTCCGAGGCTGGTCACCACCATGGTCTTGCCCGCACCGGTCTCACCCGTGACGGCGGTGAAGCCGGGCGACAGCTCGATGACCGCGTCGTCGATGACTCCGAGCGACCGTATCCGCATCTCCTCCAACACGGACAAGACCTTACGAGGTCGGGGGGCGGGAGTGCGACGCCCCCCGCCTCCACAGCGCGAACCAGCAGGTGGGCGAAAGCGGAGGGCCTTCACTTATCACCCACCCGAGTGCACTCACCTCACTCGGCGCACTCGGTCGACAGACGCGATGCCGCTAATGCCGCGCGCCCCGCCACCCCGAGACGGGCAGCGCGAACTTCGCCACCAGCCGGTCGGTGAAGGAGGCGTGGTGCAGCCGGGCCAGCCGCACCGGCACGCTGCCCCGCCGCACCTCGACCCGGGCCCCCGGAGGCAACTCGAAGGTCCGCCGCCCGTCGCACCACAGGACACCGGGCGGAATGTGGGGCATCAGCTCCACGGCGAGCACCGAGTTCGGCGAGGTCACGAGCGGCTTCGCGAACAGCGCGTGCGCACTGATCGGCACCATCAGCAGCGCCTCGACCTCGGGCCACACCACCGGCCCGCCGGCCGAGAACGCGTAGGCGGTGGACCCGGTCGGCGTCGACAGCACGATCCCGTCGCACCCGAACCCGGTGACCGGCCGCCCGTCGATCTCCAGCACGACCTCCAGCAGCTTCTCGGCGCCCGCCTTCTGCACGGCCGCCTCGTTCAGCGCCCAGTCGGTGTGCACGATGTCGCCGTTGCGGTGCACGACGACGTCGACGGTCATCCGCTCCTCGACCTCGTACGCCTTCGTCACCACCCGGTCGACGACCTTGTCGAGGTCGTCCCGCTCGGCCTCCGCGAGGAAGCCGACGCTCCCGAGGTTGACGCCGAGCATCGGCACCCCGGACGCCCGCGCGAACTCCGCACCGCGCAGCAGCGTGCCGTCACCGCCCAGGACGATGAGCAGCTCGCACCCTTCAAGGCACTGCGGGGTGGCCTCGGAGACCAGCTCCACCTCGTCCGGCAGCGGCAGATCGGCGGCCTCGTACTCCAGTACGCGCACCCCGATGCCCTCGCGCACCAGCCCCTTGACCACCAGTTCGGCGCTGCGAATGGCCGCAGGCCGCCCGGTGTGGGCGAGCAGGAACACAGTACGAGCTCGGTTCAGAGTCAACGCGGCCCCTCCGCAACTGCACGGTCGACATCGGCCGGGTCGAGCGCAGGCGCCCCCGCCCGGAGCCACAGAAAGTACTCGACATTGCCCGACGGCCCGGGCAGCGGGCTGGCGGTGACACCCTTCACGCCTAGCCCCAGCTCCCACGCCTTCCCGGCCACACCCCGCACGGCCTCCGCCCGCAGTTGCGGACTCCGTACGACACCTCCGCTGCCGAGCCGTTCCTTCCCCACCTCGAACTGCGGCTTGACCATCATCACCAGATCCGCGTCCGGCCCGGTGCACCGGGCGAGGGCGGGCAGCACCAGCCCCAGCGGGATGAAGGACAAGTCCCCCACGACAAGATCCACAGGCTTCCCATCGATCGCTTCAAGCGTCAACTCGCGTACGTTCGTACGGTCCTTGACGGTGACGCGTTCATCGCTCTGAAGAGACCATGCGAGTTGTCCGTATCCGACGTCCACGGCGACCACGTGCACCGCCCCCGCCCGCAGCAGCACATCGGTGAACCCGCCGGTGGACGCGCCGGCGTCGAGCGCGCGCCGCCCCTCCACCACGAGCCCCTGCGGCACGAAGACCTCCAGCGCGCCGGCCAGCTTGTGGCCGCCGCGGGACACGTAGTCGGGGTCGTCGTCATCGACGGCGACGACGATCGCGGCCGCCGTCTCCACCTGCGTGGCGGGCTTGGTCGCGACGGTCCTGCCGACGGAGACCCGCCCGGCGGCGATCAACTGGCCCGCGTGCTCGCGCGAGCGCGCCAGCTTCCGGCGGACCAGCTCCGCGTCCAGACGGCGACGTGCGACTCCTGCCACGTTCGGTTCAGCTCCTACTTGCCGTACGTCGATGGGGGCGCCGGAGGTCCCGGGCGGGCGTCGAGCGCGGTGAGCGCGTCGCGCAGCCCCCGGTGTACATCCTCGTACACCTCGAGATGTCCGTCCGTGGCGAGGTGGTCCGCGTCGGCCAGCCGCTCCAGCTGCGCGTCCACCTCGGCGTCGCCGGTGGCGACGCGCGGGACGGCCAGCGGGGCGGGCGCGGCGGGGTCGTGCTCCGGCTCCGGCGGCTCCGCCACGGCCTCCGTCCCGATCCCCGTCCCCGTCTGCGGAACTGTGTCGCTCATGCCCAGACGCTACCGCGAACCCCTGGGGTACCGTCGATCACGATGGCCACGATCGAGGAGTGCCGTGCCGCACTCGAGAAGCTCTCCGACAACATGCAGGGCGCCGAAGGCGACGTCCGGACGGCCGCTGCCCTGGACCGTTCGGTGAGCTGCCGGATCACCGACCTGGACATCACGTTCGTCGGCCGTATGACAGGCGGCCGGATCGTGGTGCACGACACCCTGCAGGGGCCTCCTGCCGAGAAGGCCCAGATCAGGCTGGCCATGACCGGCGACGACCTGGTCGCGCTGGTCGCCGGCGAGCTGAACTTCGCGAAGGCGTGGGGCTCAGGGCGGGTGAAGCTGGAGGCCGGTCTCAGGGACCTGTTCCAGCTCAGGAAGCTTCTCTAGCGACCACGCGCGAGCGTGCCTTGCGCGCCGCCGGCACCACCAGCGGCGTCCCCGTCTCCGGGTCGTCGATGACCTGGCAGCGCAGCCCGAAGACCTCCTCCACCAGCGCGGCCGTGACGACGTCCGCCGGCGCGCCCTGCGCGATGACCTCGCCCTCCTTCAGCGCGATCAGATGGGTGGCGTACCGGGCCGCGTGGTTGAGGTCGTGCAACACGGCGACCAGCGTGCGCCCCTGCTCCTCGTGCAGCTCCGCGCACAGGTCCAGGACGTCGATCTGGTGCTGGATGTCGAGATACGTCGTCGGCTCGTCGAGCAGCAGCAGCGGGGTCTGCTGGGCGAGGGCCATCGCGATCCACACCCGCTGCCGCTGGCCGCCGGACAGCTCGTCGACGAACCGGTCGGCGAGCTCGGCGACCCCGGTCTGCGCCATCGACTCCCCCACGACCCGCTCGTCCTCGGACGACCACTGCCGCAGGATCCCCTGGTGCGGGTACCGGCCGCGGCCGACGAGATCGGCGACGGTGATCCCCTCGGGCGCGATGGACGACTGCGGCAGCAGCCCCAGCGTCCGCGCCACCTTCTTCGCCGGCATCGACTGGATCGCCTGCCCGTCGAGCAGCACCCGGCCCTTGCTCGGCTTCAGCATCCGCGACAGCGCCCGCAGCAGCGTCGACTTGCCGCAGGCGTTCGGGCCGACGATCACGGTGAAGGAGTTGTCCGGTATCTCCACCGACAGCTGTTCGGCTATGACCCGCTGGTCATAGGCGAGGGTGACGTTCTCGGCGGACAGGCGGTTCACGGTGCTCCTCTTGATGTTCGGCCCATTGCCTGCGGGGGTGGCGCGGCTCATATCCGTCCCGCCTTGCGCTCGGTGACCAGGAGCCACAACAGGTAGACCCCGCCGAGCACACCGGTGACCACGCCCACGGGCAGCTGTCCGTCGCCGAAGAGCCGCTGCGCGCCCCAGTCGGCGGTGACCAGCAGGGCGGCGCCCATGCACAGGGACGGCACGAGATTCGGCCCGGGCGACCGGGTCAGCCGCCGGGCGAGCTGCGGCGCGGTGAGCGCCACGAAACTGACGGGGCCCGCCGCGGCGGTCGCGGCCGCGGTGAGCAGCACGGCGGCGACCATCAGCAGCAGCCGCACGCGCTCCACCCGCACCCCCAGCGCGTGGGAGACGTCGTCGCCCATCTCCATCATGCGCAGCCCGCGCGCGTTGGCGAGGACGAGCGGCACGAGTACGCAGGCCAGGGCGAGCAGCGGCCAGACCTGCTTCCAGTCACGCCCGTCGAGGGTGCCGGTCATCCACACGACCGCACGGGCCGCGTCCACGAAGTCGGCCTTGGTCATCAGATAGCCGTTGACGGCCGTCGCGATGGCCGAGACGCCGATGCCGACGAGCACCAGCCGGTACCCGTGCACCCCCCGCTTCCACGCCAGCAGGTAGATGAGGGCCCCGGTCACCAGGCCGCCGACCAGCGCGCCGACGGTCACCTGGGCGGCGCTCCCGGAGAACAGCACGATCATCACGAGCGCGCCGGCCGTCGCCCCCTGCCCGAGCCCGAGCACGTCCGGACTGCCCAGCGGGTTGCGCGACACGGCCTGGAACAGCGCCCCGCCGAGCCCCAGCGAAGCGCCGACGAGCAGCCCCACGAGGACCCGCGGCAGCCGCAGTTCGTTGACGATGAACTCCTGCCCGGCGTTGCCGTCGCCGAGCAGCGTCTTCACGACGTCCCCGGCCGGGATCGGGAAGTCGCCGGTGCCGATCAGCACGACGCTCGCGGCGAGCGCGGCGACCACCAGCAGCAGGACGACGATCAGCGCCCGCAGATCCAGCCGGACGGAGAGCCCACCGGGGGTACGCACCGCACGCGCGGTCTTCGGCACGGTCTTCTGTGCGGTCCTCGGAGCGGTCTTCTGTGCGGTCTTCACAGCTGGGCCGTCCTCCGCCGTCGTACGAGAAAGATGAAGACCGGGCCGCCGATGATCGCGGTGACGATGCCGACCTGGACCTCGGAGGGCCGGGCGACGACCCGGCCGACGACGTCGGAGCCGAGCAGCAGCACCGGCGACAGGACCGCCGCGTACGGCATGATCCAGCGCAGGTCGGGGCCGGTGAACGAGCGGACGACGTGCGGGACCATCAGCCCGACGAACACGATCGGCCCGCAGGCGGCGGTCGCCGCGCCGCACAGCACGGTGGCGGCGAGCATCGACAGCGCCCGGGTCCGGTTGAGGTTCGCGCCGAGCGCCTTCGCCGTGTCGTCGCCCATGGCCACGGCGTTCAGCGGCCGGGCGAGGACGAACGCGAGAAGCGTGCCGACCGCCAGGAAGGGCAGCACCTGCCAGATGGTCTCGTCGGTCGCCGTCGACAGCGAACCCACCGTCCAGAAACGCATCCTGGAGAGCGCCGCGTCATCCATGATCATCACGGCCTGGAGGTAGCCGTAGAGCGCGGCGCTGATCGCGGTGCCGGCGAGCGCGAGCCGCACCGGCGTGGCCCCCCGGCTGCCGCCGAGGAACCAGACCAGCGCGCCGACGGCGGCCGCCCCGAAGAAGGCGAACCACACATAGCCGGTCAGACTCGTGACGCCGAAGTAGGTGATGGCGGTGACGACGGCGGCCGAGGCGCCCGCGTTGATGCCGAGCAGCCCCGGATCGGCCAGCGGATTGCGCGTCAGCGCCTGCAGCACGGCCCCCGACAGGCCGAGCGCGGCGCCGACGAGCACTCCGAGCACGGTCCGCGCCAGCCGCTCGTCGACGACGACGTCCGCATAGGTGCCCGAGTTCTCGAACAGCCCGTGCCAGACCTGCGCGACGGACAACTCCTTAGCCCCGACGGCAATGCTCGCCACGGCCACCAGCAGCAGGACCGCCAGAGCGGCGAGCAACCCGACGGAACGTATCGCCCGTCGGTTCGGTGGCGCGGAGGCGGTCTCCGCGCGCTGTTCGGGAACGCTCTCGACCAACACGCAGTTAGGTTAGCCTACCCTCCCATCGCGTCTGGATCCCCGGTCACCGCCACTGCCGGGTCCACAGGCTCCGGGCGACAGGAACCCTCGTCACAACCCCAGCCGCGCCAGCGCCTTCCCCCCGTCCAGCCCGCACGCCCCGTCCCCCGCCACCGTCCAGGCCGCCGCGCACAACGCCCGCAAGCCGTCCAGAGCCTCGCCGTCACCGGCCAACTCCAGATGCTCGGCACCGGCACTCGCCGTCCACCCGCCGCACCGGAACCCAGCGCCCTCCGCGACGACTTCCGGCTGCCCGGTGAGCATCCCGCGCAGATCGCTGTCGACATACGTCGGCCGGTGCTGCGGCGGCGCGGCGAGCAACTGCGCGCCGTCGGTGACACCGGTGAGGACGAGCAGTGAGTCGACCTCGCCGTTGAACGCGCCCTCGATGTCCGTGTCCAGCCGGTCCCCGACGACCAACGGCCGCTCGGCGCCCGTCCGCAGGATCGTCTCCCGGTGCATCGGAGGCAGCGGCTTGCCCGCGACCTGCGGCTCGGCCCCGGTCGCGATCCGCACGACCTGCACCGCGGCCCCGTTGCCCGGCGCGATCCCCCGCCCGCTGGGAATCGTCAGATCCGTGTTGGACGCGAACCACGGCACCCCGCGCGCCACGGCGTAGGACGCCTCCGCGAACCGCCCCCACGGCAGGTCGGGACCGCCGAACCCCTGCACCACGGCCGCCGGATCGTCGTCCGCCGACTCCACCGGGACGAGCCCCCGCTCGCGCAGCGCGACCCGCAGCCCCTCCCCGCCGATCACCAGCACCCGGGCCCCCGCCGGGACCTGCTCACTGATCAGCCGCGCCACGGCCTGCGCCGAGGTGATGACGTCGTCGGCCCCGGTCGGTATCCCCAACTCGGTGAGATGCCCGGCGACCGTGTCGGGCGTCCGCAGCGCGTTGTTGGTGACATACGCCAGACGCATTCCGCCGGCCCGCGCGACGGCCAGCGACTCGACCGCGTGAACGATCGCGTTCCCGCCCGCGTACACCACCCCGTCCAGATCGAGCAGCGCCGTGTCGTACGCCTCGCTCAGGGCCTGCCCACTGCCCTCGGGCCTCGTCCTGACGCTCCGGCTCATTGCACATCGCTCCTCGTTAGCTCCGCTTTCCCCGATCATCCCGCATGCCACCGACAGAGGGACGCCCACATGTCCGAGCCGTACGATGCCGGGATGAACACAGCAGGTCACTCGGAAGCAACGGCGCCCCGAGGCCTGGAACTCACCCCGTTCCGAGGCCTGCGCTACGACCCCGACCGGGTCGGCAGCCTCGCCGCCGTCACGTCCCCGCCGTACGACGTCGTCGTCCGCCCCGACGGCCTGCACCACCTCCAGGACGCGGACCCGTACAACATCGTCCGCCTGATCCTCCCGCAGGCGACCACCCCCACCGCCCGCACCGAACAGGCCGCCGACACCCTGGACCGCTGGCTCTCCGAAGGCGTCCTCGCGGCCGACCCCGAGCCCGCCCTGTACGTCTACGAGCAACGGCACGCCGACGGCATGCTCCAGCGCGGCGTCATCGGCGCCCTGCGCGTCTCGGAGCCGTCGGAGGGGATCGTCCTCCCCCACGAGGACGTCATGCCGCACGTCGTCGCGGACCGCGCGGCCCTGATGCGCGCCACGCACGCGAACCTCGAACCCCTCCTCCTCACCTACCGGGGCAACGGCGCCACGGCGGAGATCATCGACCGCACGACCGACCGGCCCCCGCTCCTCTCCACCACCACGGAGGACGGCTACAGCCACCGCCTCTGGGCGATCACCGACCCCGCCGACACGGCCCGCGTCCAGGAGGACCTCGCCCGCCACCAGGCGCTCATCGCCGACGGCCACCACCGCTGGGCCACCTACCTCCGCCTCCACGCGGAGCACCCCTCACCCAGCCCCTGGGACCACGGCCTGGTCCTCCTGGTCGACACCGTCCGCTACCCGCTGCGCGTCCGCGCCATCCACCGCCTCCTGCACGGCCTGCCCGTCGCGGAGGCCCTGGCCGCGCTCGACGGCCGGTTCCGCGTCCGGCGCCTGGACGTCCCCCTCGCGCAGGCCCTCGAAGCCCTGGCGGACGCCGCCCGCGCGGGCAACGCGTTCCTCCTCGCGGGCGACGGCGCCTTCCACCTCGTCGACCGCCCCGACCAGGCCCTCCTCGACCGCACCGTCCCCACCGACCGCCCGGACGCCTGGCGCACCCTGGACGCGACGGTCCTGCACGCCACCCTCCTCGACCACATCTGGCACATCCCCGAGGACGACCCCACCCGCATCGCCTACATCCACGACACGACGGCGACGGTCCGCAAGGCGCAACGCGACGGCGGTACCGCGATCCTGCTCCACCCCGTTCACGAGGACGTCGTCCGCGACCTCGCCCGCCAGGGCGTCACGATGCCCCGCAAGTCGACGTCGTTCGGCCCGAAACCGGCCTCTGGCCTGGTCCTGCGCGCACTCGACGCCTGAACGCACGAAGGGGCGGAACCCGGTGAACCGGATCCCGCCCCAGCGCATACGTCAGTCCTCGTCGCGGTCGGCCTTCTTCTCACCCGCGTCCTCTACGTCTTCCGCCGCCTTTTCGACGACGGCCTCCTCGACCCCGTCGGTCTCGCTGTCGTCCAAGGCGTCGACGAAGTCCACCCCGTCCAACTCGGCGAGCCGGTCGGAAGCGTCCGTGCTGCCGTCCCGGTCCGCCTCGACGGCCTTGGCGAACCACTCCCGCGCCTCGCCCTCACGCCCCGCCGCGAGCAGCGCGTCGGCATACGCGTACCGCAGCCGCGCGGTCCACGGCTGGACGGAGCTGGCCGCCAGTTCGGGGCTCTGCAGCGTCACGATGGCCGCCTCCAGCTGCCCCATGTCGCGCCGGGCGCCGGCCGCGACGAGCCGCATCTCGACCTGGCCGGCCTTGTCGAGCTTGTTCACCTCGGGTGCGCCTGCCATGTCCAGCGCCTTCTCGGGCCGCCCGAGCCCACGCTCGCAGTCGGCCATGACGGGCCACAGCTCCACGCCGCCGCTCATCCGCCGCGCGGCCCGGAACTCGGCGAGCGCCTCGCTGTACTTCTGATTGGCGTACGCGGCGAACCCGGCCGCCTCACGCACGGCGGCGACACGCGAAGCCAGCCGCAGGGCCACCTTCGAGTACCCGTAGGCCCCTTCGGGGTCCTCGTCGATCAGCCGGGCGACCATCACCAGGTTCTTGGCGACGTCCTCGGCAAGCGTCTTGGGCAGGCTCTGCAACTCCTGTCGTACGTCCTTGTCGATCTCCTCGCCGGTGACGTCCTCCGGGATCGGCAGCCGCTTGATCGGCTCCCGGTCACGATCCCGCTCATCACGGAACCGCCCACCGCCACCACGCCGGTCATCCCGACGGTCGTCCCGCCCGTCACGCCCCCGGAACCCACCGGGCCGTCCACCACGATCGTCCCGCCGAGGCCCACGAGCGTCCCGGTCGTCCCGGTCGTCCCGCCGCACGTATCCACCCGGGCCATCGCTCCGCCGGTCGTCACGCCGGTCATCGCGACGGTCGTCACGACGGTCGTCACGACGGAAGGGAGGACGGTCGTCCCGGCGGTCGTCGCGACGGAACGCGGGGCGGTCGCCGCGGTCGTCCCGACGCGGCCCACGGTCACCCCGGTCGTCACGCTGGAACGCCGGACGAGAACCACGATCACCCTCACGCCGGTCATCCCGACGATCATCACGACGGAAACCACCACCACGGTTGTCATCACGACGGTTGTCATCACGACGGAAACCACCACGGTCCCCACGATTGTCGTCACGACGATCGTCACGCCGGTCATCGCGCCGGTCGTCACGACGGAAAGAGGGACGCTCGTCCCGGCGGTCACGGTCGTCGCGGCGATCGTCACGCCGAACGAAGCCACCGCCACCCCCACGGTTGTCGTCACGCCGGGGATAACCACCACGGTCATCGCCCCGGCGGTCGTCGCGACGGTCGTCGCGACGGTCGTCGCGACGGAAGGGGGGGCGGTCGCCGCGGTCGTCCCGACGCGGCCCACGGTCACCCCGGTCGTCACGCTGGAACGCCGGACGAGAACCACGATCACCCTCACGCCGGTCATCCCGACGATCATCACGACGGAAACCACCACCACGGTTGTCATCACGACGGTTGTCGTCACGACGGAAACCACCACGGTCCCCACGATTGTCGTCACGACGATCGTCACGCCGGTCATCGCGCCGGTCGTCACGACGGTCATCGCGCCGGTCGTCACGACGGAAAGAGGGACGGTCGTCCCGGCGGTCGTCGCGACGGAAGGGGGGGCGGTCGCCGCGGTCGTCCCGACGCGGCCCACGGTCACCCCGGTCGTCACGCTGGAACGCCGGACGAGAACCACGATCACCCTCACGCCGGTCATCCCGACGATCATCACGGCGGAAACCACCACCACGATTTTCATCGCGACGGAAACCGCCACGATCACCACGGTTGGCACCGCGGTCGCCACGGTCCCCACTGTCCCGTCGCCGCTGGTCGCGCTCCGGTCGGTCGTCGGGAGAGTTGGTGGACATCGGTGACTCCTGTCTTCGGTACCGCAAACATTCTCGCGCAGCCGGCTACCCGGCGCGCTCCAGAAAAACAAAAAGGACCCTTGGTCCCAGCTGAACGCTGGGACCAAGGGTCCTTCCAAAGATTGTTCGGCGGCGTCCTACTCTCCCACAGGGTCCCCCCTGCAGTACCATCGGCGCTGTAAGGCTTAGCTTCCGGGTTCGAAATGTAACCGGGCGTTTCCCTCACGCT
>NZ_JBFAKW010000065.1:0-3887 GCF_040655955.1 Streptomyces sp. NPDC050263
CCGCATACTGGATGTATTCGGGCGTTCCGACAACGCGGCGAGGTGCCGTAGCTGTCGTCGCGCGCCCGCCAGGGATTGCGGGACAGCCCTTAGGCGGCATTCACCTCAGGGGCGCGGGGCCGCATCGCCATGCGGCTCCGCCGCATGGGCGCACTCGGGGACGACAAGGGGGCCAATTTGAGTACGCCTACTCAGGCACCCTCGAAGGCCCAAGCCCCACGCTGGTGGAATGCTGTGGTCCGACCCCGAGAACGAGCCCCCCAAGGAACTCCGCGACATGCAGGAGACCCTGAGACGGCTCGGCTTCTTCCTCGCGTTGGCCATGGTCGTGGCGATGATCGTCCTGGGCGTCAGGTGAGGGGCCGGCGACCGCACTACCCTGAGCCCATGCGCAGACTCGTCCTCGCCTCCCGGTCCCCCGCCCGACTGAACCTGCTGCGGCAGGCCGGCCTCGCCCCCGAGGTGATCGTGAGCGGGGTCGACGAGGACGCCGTCACCGCCCCCACCCCCGCCGAGCTGGCGCTCGCGCTCGCCGAGGCGAAGGCCTCCGTCGTGTCCGCGAAGCCGGAGGTCAAGGGCGCCCTGGTGATCGGCTGCGACTCGGTGCTCGACCTGGACGGCGAGGCGCTGGGCAAGCCCGCGGACGCCGAGGAGGCCACCGCGAGGTGGAAGGCGATGCGCGGCCGGGCCGGCACGCTCCAGACCGGCCACTGCGTCTACGACACCCTCAGCGGGCGGTACACCTCCGCCGTCGCCTCCACCGTCGTCCGCTTCGGGGAGCCGACCGACGAGGAGATCGCCGCGTACGTCGCCTCGGGCGAACCCCTCTACGTGGCGGGGGCGTTCACGCTGGACGGCCGCTCGGCCCCGTTCATCGACGGCATCGACGGCGACCACGGCAACGTCATCGGCATCAGCCTGCCCCTCGTGCGCCGGCTGCTGGCGCAACTGGGCGTCGGCATCACGGAGTTGTGGGAGCCGGCGGAGGGATGACGGGCGAGCCGCCGCCGTCGCCCTTGCCGTCCTCGGGTTCCGGGGCCGGGTCGGGGGCGGCGGGCTGCCGCCCTGCGTCGTAGGTCATCAGGAGCAGCACGATCAGGGTGAGCACGACCACCATGAACACGAACTGCGGCACGCCCAGCAGCCCCCAGGCGAGGGCGCCCAGCAGGCCGTGCACCACCGCGACGCTGATCAGCAGGACCCGGCCGAGCCCGGCGGGCGCGCGGTCACGCAGGGCCACCAGCACGGCGACCACGCCGCACAGGGCGAAGTAGAGGCCGAAGACGATCCCGCCGATCTTCGAGGACGTCGACATCACGCCGGGGTCCATGCCCGCCAGGGACATGTCCTGCCGGTCCACGACTATGCCCATGAACCAGTTCAGCGCGGCGACGCCGAGCGCCTCGGCGAAGAGCACGACCGCCACGATCCACGCCACCGGTCTGCGAACCACCGGTCCCCACCCACTTTCGATCCTGGCTCGACCAAGGATGCTGTTACCTCAAGTACGCCCACCCGTCGCCCGACCACCCCCCCCTCAAGAGGGCCCTGCGGGCCACGGACTCTCTTCAGCACCTGAACGCTACTAACGGGTAAACCCCGGGACAAGGGTTCGGGGAGCGGCAAAGAATCGTTGGGCCATTCGTAGGGACTCCACAAAGAAACGGAGTGGGCCGCAGCACGCTCTCACAGAGACCTTGACCACACGGGAGGGCTAGGGTTTCCCGCAGGAGTGCTGCGTACGGCGGTACTACAAGGGATTTCGGTGTCGAGTGAGCCTGGCATCACGCTCCGTGTGGGCAAGCTCACCTTTGGGGACGGGTCGATGAGTCGTGTCGGCAGTCCCTAAACTCGGCTTGTTTCAAGGAGGGAGCCTCAATCGTGCGCAAGGTGCTCATCGCCAACCGTGGCGAAATCGCTGTCCGCGTGGCCCGGGCATGCCGGGATGCCGGTATCGCGAGCGTGGCCGTGTACGCCGACCCCGACCGGGACGCTCTGCATGTCCGGGCGGCGGACGAGGCGTTCGCCCTGGGCGGTGACACTCCGGCGACCAGCTATCTCGACATCGAGAAGGTGCTGAACGCGGCGCGGGAGTCCGGAGCCGACGCCGTCCATCCCGGCTACGGCTTCCTCTCGGAGAACGCCGACTTCGCCCAGGCCGTCCTGGACGCCGACCTGATCTGGATCGGCCCGCCCCCGCAGGCCATCCGCGACCTCGGCGACAAGGTCGCCGCCCGGCACATCGCCCAGCGCGCCGGCGCGCCGCTGGTCGCCGGCACCCCCGACCCGGTCTCCGGCGCCGACGAGGTCGTCGCCTTCGCCGAGGAGCACGGGCTGCCGATCGCGATCAAGGCGGCCTTCGGCGGCGGCGGCCGCGGCCTCAAGGTCGCCCGCACCCTCGAAGAGGTCCCCGAGCTGTACGAGTCCGCGGTGCGCGAGGCCGTGGCCGCGTTCGGGCGCGGCGAGTGCTTCGTCGAGCGCTACCTCGACAAGCCCCGGCACGTGGAGACCCAGTGCCTGGCCGACACCCACGGCAACGTGGTCGTCGTCTCCACCCGTGACTGCTCCCTCCAGCGCCGCCACCAGAAGCTGGTCGAGGAGGCCCCGGCTCCGTTCCTCTCCGAGGCGCAGACGGCCGAGCTGTATTCGTCCTCCAAGGCCATCCTCAAGGAGGCCGGCTACGTCGGCGCCGGCACGGTGGAGTTCCTCGTCGGCGTGGACGGCACGATCTCCTTCCTGGAGGTCAACACCCGCCTCCAGGTCGAGCACCCGGTCACCGAGGAGGTCGCCGGCATCGACCTCGTGCGCGAGATGTTCCGCATCGCCGACGGCGAGGCCCTCGGCTACGGCGACCCGGTCCTGCGCGGCCACTCCATCGAGTTCCGCATCAACGGCGAGGACCCGGGCCGGGGCTTCCTGCCCGCCCCCGGCACGGTCACGGCCTTCGCCCCGCCGTCCGGCCCGGGCGTGCGCCTGGACGCGGGCGTCGAATCCGGCAGCGTCATCGGCCCGGCGTGGGACTCGCTGCTGGCCAAGCTGATCGTCACCGGCGCGACCCGGCAGCAGGCGCTCCAGCGTGCCGCCCGCGCGCTGGCCGAGTTCCAGGTCGAGGGCATGGCTACCGCCATCCCGTTCCACCGCGCGGTGGTCGCCGACCCGGCGTTCGCCCCCGAGCTCACCGGCTCCGCGGACCCGTTCACGGTCCACACCCGGTGGATCGAGACCGAGTTCGTCAACGAGATCCCGGTCTTCGCCGCCCCCACGGACGCCGAGGCCGAGGACGACACCGACCGCGAGACGATCGTCGTCGAGGTCGGCGGCAAGCGCCTGGAGGTCTCCCTCCCGGTCTCGCTCGGCATGTCCCTGGCCCGCACCGGCCTCGCGGCGGGCGCCAAGCCCAAGCGCCGCGCGGCCAAGAAGTCCGGCCCGATGGCCTCCGGCGACACCCTCGCCTCCCCGATGCAGGGCACCATCGTCAAGGTCGCCGTCGAGGAGGGCCAGGAAGTCAAGGAAGGCGACCTGATCGTCGTCCTCGAAGCGATGAAGATGGAGCAGCCGCTCAACGCGCACCGCTCCGGCACCGTCAAGGGCCTCGCGGCCGAGGTCGGCGCGTCCATCACCTCGGGCGCCCCGATCTGCGAGATCAAGGACTGACCCCACACCAACTGTGCCGAGGCGCCCGCCGACCCGGGCGCCTCGCGCATTTTCCCTTCGACCCGTCGGGCACCTGCTGTGCAGCCGGTCCGGGGGTCCCCCGCTGGGGGAGTTCGAGGACGAGGCCCGTTCAGGGCCGAAGCGGGGTCTGGGGGCTCAGCCCCCAGGAGCCGTGGACCCGCGCCGTCAAAGGAGGCGCAGGTGCGGGTCCCAGGGCCGGTGCCCGGCCGGGG
>NZ_JBFAKW010000065.1:3897-53309 GCF_040655955.1 Streptomyces sp. NPDC050263
TGGACGCGCCCCGTCCCGGGCCGCCGGGGGTCAGGGGGCACCCCCCCCTGGGCGGGGGGGCCCCGCCCCTAAACCGCCGGCCCAGGTCCGCGACCCTGGCCCGCTCCCCGCCAGGGGCCGCCTCACCCAGCGCCGAAGCCGCGCGCAGCGCACCCGCGCCCGGCAGCTGCCCCCGGCGCGGGGCGGGCAGCGGCACGTCCCGACGCTGCTGTTGCTGGTGGCGTGCCGGGACCGCGTCACCCCCCTGGCTTCCCGCCGCCCCGGCCACGGCGATCTGCACCCCCTGGTCGGCCAGGGCCTGGAGTTCGGTGGCGGCACGGTCGTCGTGCGCGGGCGGCTCGTCGGTGACCAGGCGGGTGATGAGGTCCGTGGGCACGGTCTGGAACATGGTGTCGGTGCCGAGCTTGGTGTGGTCGGCGAGGACGACGACCTCGGCGGCCGCCTGCACCAGCGCCCGGTCCACGGACGCCGACAGCATGTTGGACGTGGACAGCCCGCGCTCTGCGGTCAGTCCGCTCCCGGAGAGGAAGGCCCGCGACACTCTGAGCCCCTGGAGGGACTGCTCGGCGCCGCTTCCGACGAGGGCGTAGTTGGAACCGCGCAGGGTGCCGCCGGTCATCACGACCTCGACCCGGTTTGCATGGGCCAATGCCTGGGCCACCAGAAGGGAATTGGTGACGACGGTCAGTCCGGGCACCCGGGCGAGCCGGCGGGCCAGCTCCTGTGTCGTGGTTCCCGCCCCGACCACAATGGCCTCGCCTTCTTCGACGAAGTTGGCGGCGAGGTCCGCGATGGCGGTTTTTTCGGCGGTCGCGAGATGGGATTTCTGCGGAAAGCCGGACTCTCGCGTGAACCCGCCCGGCAATACCGCACCGCCATGCCGGCGGTCGAGGAGTCCTTCTGCCTCCAGTGCGCGCACGTCCCGCCGCACGGTCACTTCGGAGGTCTGGACGACGCGGGCGAGTTCACGGAGCGACACGGCCCCGTTCGCTCGCACCATTTCGAGGATCAATTGACGACGTTCTGCAGCGAACACGAAACTGACAGTAACGCGGACGACCGTCTGCTTTCAGCTCTTTGCGCCGAATAGTAGAAGTTGTTCGCACAGGGGGACGGGAGGTGGTATAGGGCCCACTTCCGAAAATGACGCGCCGTCAACTCGTCCGCGACACGTCGTCAACCGGCCGTCAACTCCCCGCGCCCGGCGGGGAGTCGAAACCGTCCCGCGCCGGGCCGTCAGGCCTCGCCCGCCGCCTTGCGCGTGTGCAGCTGTCGCGCGACCTCCGCGATCGACCCCGAAAGGGACGGGTACACGGTGAACGCGTTCGCGATCTGTTCGACCGTCAGATTGTTGTCGACGGCGATCGAGATGGGGTGGATCAGTTCCGAGGCGCGCGGCGACACGACCACACCGCCGACGACGATGCCCGTGCCGGGCCGGCAGAAGATCTTGACGAAGCCGTCCCGGATGCCCTGCATCTTGGCGCGCGGGTTGCGCAGCAGCGGCAGCTTGACGACGCGCGCGTCGATCTTGCCGCCGTCGACGTCGGCCTGGCTGTAGCCGACGGTGGCGATCTCGGGGTCGGTGAAGACGTTGGAGGAGACGGTCTTCAGGTTGAGCGGGGCCACCGCGTCGCCGAGGAAGTGGTACATGGCGATCCGGCCCTGCATGGCGGCGACGGAGGCCAGGGCGAAGACGCCCGTCACGTCACCGGCCGCGTAGACGCCGGGGGCGGTGGTGCGGGAGACCTTGTCGGTCCAGATGTGGCCGGACTCGCGGACCCGCACGCCCGCCTCCTCCAGCCCCATGCCCTCGCTGTTGGGGATGGCGCCGACCGCCATCAGACAGTGCGAGCCGGAGATGACCCGGCCGTCGGACAGCGTCACCTCGACCCGGTCGCCGACCCGCTTGGCGGACTCGGCGCGCGAGCGGGCCATGACGTTCATGCCGCGGCGGCGGAAGACGTCCTCCAGGACGGCGGCGGCGTCCGGGTCCTCGCCGGGCAGCACGCGGTCGCGGGAGGAGACCAGGGTGACCTTGGAGCCGAGGGCCTGGTAGGCGCCGGCGAACTCCGCGCCGGTCACACCGGAGCCGACCACGATGAGCTCCTCGGGGAGCTCGGCGAGGTCGTAGACCTGGGTCCAGTTCAGGATGCGCTCGCCGTCGGGCTGGGCGTCCGGCAGCTCGCGCGGGTGGGCGCCGGTGGCGAGCAGGACGGCGTCGGCGACGAGGGTCTCCTCGGTGCCGTCCGCGGCCGTGACGACGACCTTGCGAGAGCCGTCCAGGGCCTGCATGCCCTCCAGCCGGCCGCGGCCGCGCAGCACGCGGGCGCCCGCCCGGGTGACGGAGGCGGTGATGTCGTGCGACTGGGCGAGCGCGAGGCGCTTCACCCGCCGGTTGACCTTGCCGAGGTCGACCCCGACGACCCGGGCCGCCTGCTCCAGCGCGGGGGTGTCGTCGGCGACGATGATGCCCAGTTCCTCGTACGACGAGTCGAAGGTGGTCATCACCTCTGCCGTGGCGATCAGGGTCTTCGACGGCACGCAGTCGGTCAGCACCGACGCTCCGCCCAGACCGTCGCAGTCGACGACGGTCACCTCCGCGCCGAGCTGCGCGGCCACCAGGGCCGCCTCATAGCCGCCGGGTCCGCCACCGATGATCACGATCCGAGTCACGTACTCCATTCTCCCGCACGGCCGACGGTGACACCGCCCCGGGGGCGGGGCGAGGCCGCACTGTTACGGGAGTGACGCGCGCGGGCTGCCGTACTCTCCTCTACATGTCGCTCTACGCCGCGTACGCCGGCAACCTCGACGCGCGGCTGATGACCCGCCGTGCTCCCCACTCGCCGCTGCGCGCCACCGGCTGGCTGAACGGCTGGCGGCTGACCTTCGGCGGGGAGCAGCTGGGCTGGGAGGGCGCGCTGGCCATGGTCGTGGAGGACCCCGCCGCGCAGGTCTTCGTCGCGCTGTACGACGTCGCCCCCATGGACGAGGACTCCCTGGACCGCTGGGAGGGCGTCGGCCTCGGCATCTACCGGCGCGCCCGGGTCCAGGTCCACACGCTGGACGGGACGGAGTCCGCGTGGATGTACGTCCTCGACGGCTACGAGGGCGGCCTCCCGTCGGCCCGCTACCTCGGCGAGATCGCCGACGCGGCGGAATCCGCGGGCGCGCCACACGATTACGTGATGGAGCTGCGGAAACGACCCTGCTGAAAGGGTCTGCTCCATAGACTCGAGGCATCTGCGTACCAACGGGAGAGCGCATGTCGCGGGCTGCCTACGAAGTCTTTTGCACGGTGCAGGCCGCCGAGGCCCGCGACCGGCTCGACGACCGGCAGCGCACCGCGTTCGACAAGGGCATCGCCCTGTTGGCCCGAGACCCGTTCCCTTCCGTGTCACGGCCCATAGGGTCCACCGGCGACGACCGCACGATCCGCCTCACCCAGAACGTCCTCGTGGAGTACACGGTCAGCCGCGGTCGCCTGCTGATCTTCATCGTCGAGGTCTTCAGCGACGAGGACATCCTGATCACGGACGCCTGACCGTCCTCCGATCGCGCTCCCCTCGTTGGAAACGACAAGACAACGATCGCCTTCCGGTGGGCTCTGTCATCTACGCGCGTAGGCCCGAACCGGCTACCCTCAGTCGCGTGAACGCATCTCTTCTCCCGGACGACATCCAGGGCGACCCCCACGCCGCCGCCGACGCCGCGGCCGCGCGCCTGCGCGAACTGACCGGCGCCGAGACCCACGACGTCGCCCTCGTGATGGGCTCCGGCTGGGCGCCGGCCGTGGACGCCCTCGGCGCTCCCGACGCCGAGTTCGAGGTCACCGAGCTGCCCGGTTTCCCGCCGCCCGCGGTCGAGGGGCACGGGGGCAAGGTCCGCTCGTACAAGATCGGCGAGAAGCGGGCGCTGGTCTTCCTGGGCCGCACCCACTACTACGAGGGCCGCGGCGTCGCCGCCGTCGCCCACGGCGTCCGTACGGCGGTGGCGGCCGGCTGCAAGACGATCGTGCTGACCAACGGCTGCGGCGGCCTGCGCGAGGGCATGCGCCCCGGCCAGCCGGTGCTGATCAGCGACCACATCAACCTCACGGCGACGTCCCCCGTCGTCGGCGCGAACTTCGTCGACCTGACGGACCTGTACTCGCCGCGGCTGCGCGCGCTCTGCAAGGAGATCGACGACTCGCTGGAGGAGGGCGTCTACGCCCAGTTCCCCGGCCCGCACTACGAGACGCCCGCCGAGATCCGGATGGCCCGTGTCATCGGGGCGGACCTGGTGGGCATGTCCACGGTGCTGGAGGCGATCGCCGCGCGTGAGGCCGGCGCCGAGGTGCTGGGCATCTCCCTCGTCACCAACCTCGCCGCCGGTATGACGGGTGAGCCGCTGAACCACGAGGAAGTACTTCAGGCGGGGCGCGACTCGGCGACCCGGATGGGGTCGCTGCTCACCCAGGTGCTGGGACGGCTGTAGGCGACCCACCAGGGGGCGCCGCCTCCTGGACGCCCGCTCCTGAAAAACCACGTCTACCGGAGGTTGACCCCCGTGCACGACGATCTCCTCGCCCGAGCCGGCGCCTGGCTCGCGGAGGATCCCGATCCCGAGACCCGCGCCGAGCTGGCGAAGCTCATCGAGGCCGGGGACGTGGGTGAGCTCGCCGTGCGGTTCGGCGGCACGCTGCAGTTCGGCACCGCCGGGCTGCGGGGCGAGCTGGGCGCCGGGCCGATGCGGATGAACCGTTCCGTCGTCATCCGGGCGGCCGCCGGTCTCGCCGCGTACCTCGACGCCGAGGGGCAGCGCGGCGGGCTCGTCGTGATCGGCTACGACGCCCGTCACAAGTCCGCCGACTTCGCCCGCGACACCGCCGCCGTGATGACGGGCGCGGGGCTGCGGGCCGCCGTGCTCCCACGCCCGCTGCCGACCCCCGTCCTGGCGTACGCCATAAGGCATCTCGGCGCGGTCGCCGGGGTCGAGGTCACCGCCAGCCACAACCCGCCCCGCGACAACGGCTACAAGGTCTACCTGGGCGACGGTTCGCAGATCGTGCCGCCCGCCGACGCCGAGATCGCGGCCGAGATCGACGCGATCGTCTCCCTGGCCGACGTGCCCCGCCCAAAGACCGGCTGGGAGATCCTCGACGACGCCGTCCTCGACGCCTATCTGGCCCGCACCGACGCCGTCCTCGCCCAGGGCTCCCCCCGCACCGCCCGGACCGTCTACACGGCGATGCACGGCGTCGGCAAGGACGTCCTGCTCGCCGCCTTCGCCCGCGCGGGCTTCCCGGCGCCGGTCCTCGTCGCCGAGCAGGCCGAGCCCGACCCGGACTTCCCGACCGTCTCCTTCCCCAACCCGGAGGAGCCGGGGGCCATGGAGCTGGCCTTCGCGACGGCCCGCGAGACCCGCCCCGACCTGATCATCGCCAACGACCCGGACGCCGACCGCTGCGCCGTGGCCGTCCCGGACGGCGAGGACTGGCGGATGCTGCGGGGCGACGAGGTCGGCTCGCTGCTCGCCGCCCATCTCGTGCGGCGCGGGGCCACCGGCGTCCTCGCCGAGTCGATCGTCTCCTCCTCGCTCCTCGGCCGGATCGCCGAGAAGGCCGGGCTGCCCTACGAGGAGACCCTCACCGGCTTCAAGTGGATCGCCCGCGTGGACGGCCTGCGCTACGGCTACGAGGAGGCCCTCGGCTACTGCGTGGACCCCGAGGGCGTCCGCGACAAGGACGGCATCACCGCCGCGCTGCTCGTCACGGAGCTGGCCTCCGAGCTGAAGGAGACGGGCCGCACCCTCCTCGACCTGCTCGACGACCTCGCCGTGGAGCACGGGCTGCACGCCACCGACCAGCTCTCGGTGCGGGTGGAGGACCTGTCGGTCATCGCCGACGCCATGCGCCGGCTGCGCGAGCGTCCGCCCGGCTCCCTCGCGGGGCTCGCCGTCACGCGCGCCGAGGACCTCACCCAGGGCACCGACACGCTCCCGCCCACCGACGGCCTGCGCTACACCCTCGACGGCGCCCGGGTCATCGTCCGGCCCAGCGGTACCGAGCCGAAGCTGAAGTGCTACCTGGAGGTGGTCGTCCCCGTGGCCGAGCACTCCGCTCTGCCGGAGGCCCGCGCCACCGCCGACGTCCTGCTCGCGGCGATCAAGCGGGACCTGTCGGCGGCCGCGGGCATCTGAGCAGGTCTCCTGCGCCTGGGGTGCCCTGCTCGGCGCGGAGCAACGCGCACTGCTCCCAGACGCGGGGTCCGGCACGCACAGGTCGGCCCGAAGGCGCCGTCACTTTCCTGCGGTCTGATCCAAACGACCGGCCCAGCCGCGCCGGGCTCCCCGCACGGGAGACCCGGCGCCCGCACCTCGCGAGCCGTCACGCCATCGCGAGCCGTCACGCCATGAGGAACACCGCCGCCGCGCCGACCGCGCCGATGACGACCCCGAGCGGCCACAGCACCCGCCCGCGCTGCCGCTCGTCCCCCACGCCGACCGGCCGCAGCGCCGGGTCCCGCCACATCGCGGTGATCTCGGCGGCCGTCCGCTCGTACGGGTGCGGCCTGCCGAGCCTGCGCTCCAGCCACCGCCAGCGCGGCGAGGCCACCGTCCACTCGTCGAAGGATGCCCTGCGGCTGTCGATCCGCAGCTGGAAACCCTCGCACCTGACGACCCGGAGGTGGTCCCAGGCGATGTGCCGGGTCTCCCGGAAGCCGTTGAACCACAGGCCCTCGCGGTCGGCGGTGATCCGCCAGGCGAGCCGGCGCGGCAGCAGCAGGGCCGCGAGCAGGGTCAGCGCGAGGCCGTAGACGAGCCCCCACCAACCGGACTCCCAGACGGTCACGGCATACAGCACCCCCACCACGGCGGCGAACCGGTCGGCCCACCCCGCACGCCACCGCCGGACCTCCACCGGAGCCCCCGGGCCGGCCTCCTCCGCGACGGCCGTGGCGGCGGCCCGGCGCAACGCCTCGTCATGCGCCTCGTGACCGGCCCTGCTCTTCTCCTCCCGGACCCTCCGCCGGATCGCGCCCGCCGTCATCGGCCGCACGGGCCCCACGGACGCCTCCACCACGGGCGGCTCACCGGCCTCGTCCGAGGCGGCGACGAACACGATCTCGGCGCCGTCGTAGGGGACGCCGTACATCACGCCCTCCCGCAACGGCCCGGCGAGCCCGGCGTCGAGCCGCTCGATCAGTTCCCGAAGCTCGTCGTCGTCATCGTCGTCGTCACCGTCCTCGTCCTCGCCCTCGTCGTCCTCGTCGTCGTCCGCCGAGTCGTCGAGCTCGGAGGTGGCGACCGTGAACAGGGGGCGCAGGGCGGCGATGTCGTCGGCGGCGAAGACCTCGGTGTCGACGTCGCTGTTCTCGCGCAGCAGCACGCGCAGCACCGGGACGGGCGCCCCGCGCAGGGCGAGCGCCCGGCGGCGGCCCAGGGCCCCGGAGACCAGCAGGGTGAGGCCGAGCCCGGCGAGGCCCCACGCGGCCCCCGGGGTCGCCTGCCGGTCGTCGGCACCGCCCCAGAGGTCGGCACTCGCGTAGAGCACCCCGCCGGCGACGACCGTGACGAGCCCGGACCACAGCAGGAACGTGCCGCGTTCCGCCCGTCCGAACATGGCCCCGGACACCACCGCGGTCACGCCACCGGCGGCCGCGAGGCCCTCCGCCCGCTGCCGCCTGCGCGCGACGAGCCGCAGCCAGACGGTCGCCCAGACGCCCACGAACACGGCCGCGAGGCCCAGCCGCAGGCCCCGGTGCAGGTCGCCGAGCGCCAGCACCACGACGAGGGCGGCGGGCGCGAGGACCGCGGCCGCCTCGGGCCGCAGCACCAGCCACACGAGGTGCAGGGCGAGCAGGGCCGCGCCCCACGCGGGCAGCGCGGCGTTCGCGCTCAGCAGACCGGCGCCGGGCACGGCCAGCAGCGACAGCGCCGCGGAGACCGAGAACCGCGCCCGCACGGGCACCCAGGCCGGGGGCAGCGCCCGCGTCCAACGCCCCGCCCGCTCACCGTCCCAGGACGGGCAGCCGTCCGGTATCGCCGAACCGGGCAGCCGCAGCACCCCACCGGAATTCGTACTCATCGCTCCCCCCACGCACATACCCCGGCAGGAAGGCCGGCACGGCGACCGGGGCGAGCGCCGATGATGACGGACGAACCTGTGGCCGGGGAAGCCCCCGCCCGATCATGCCCCGTTCGCCCTGTGGACCGACCCACTACCCCACGGCCAGCAGGATCCCCAGCACCACGGCACCGGCCACCGCCGGTCCGAGGATCTCCCAGGCCCAGCGCACGGTCACCTCGCCCTGGGCGCTCTCGTCCTTCTCGTGCGCCTCCCACAGCTTCCGGAGCTCGTCCATGACCCGGTCGGTCTCGGCCCGCGCGGGCCCGTCCGACCCGGCACGGCCGGCGCGCGACCGTCCGCCGCCGCCGAATCCGCCGAGCGCGCCGAACCCGTCGCCGCTCCGGGAGGCGGTCCGGCCGTCGCGCTGTGCGGCCTGCTCGGCCCGCGCGCGGGTCTCCTGGCGGGTCGCGCGCTTCCGCGCCCGCAGCGAGACGGGGACGGACCACAGCTGGAACTTCTTGCCCGACGCGGCGACGACCTCGTTGGAGTAGCCGGACCGCAGTGAGGCGACCTGCCCCCAGGGCAGCACGATCACCCGGAACGGATTGCGCACCCGCAGCCGGTCCTCGCCCGCGTACACCGCGGGCCGCAGGGTGAAGGCGACGGTCAGCGGCACGGCCAGGATCAGCGCCGCCAGCGCCAGCCAGGGCGTGCGTCCCTCGCCCGCGACGATCGCGTCGATGCCCAGCCAGCCGACCAGCCCCAGCAGCAGCACGCCACCGGCGATGCCCGCGGGCGACCGGTAGATCCGGTCCTTGGTCTCGACCGGCTCCGAGGGCCGTCGCGCTGGTTCCTGCTCTTCCGGGCTCGTCATGGCCCCGATTCTGCCCGACGGCCGCGGCCCGCTCCCACGCGGAGCCCGCGCGCGCGTCGACCTCCCGCGGCGCCTCCCGCGGTACCCCCTGAACGACTTCCGGGGGTGTACACCCGCTACGCGCGTAGATATGCTCGTCTGGTGACCATGCCCACCAATGCACCTGCACCCACGGCAGCACAGGCACTCACGGACGTGACCTCGTCCGACACCTCGCTGCGCCGCTTCCTCCACGGGCTGCCCGGCGTCGACACGGTCGGCCTGGAGGCGCGCGCCGCCGCGCTCGGCACCCGTTCCATCAAGACGACCGCGAAGGCGTACGCCATCGACCTCGCCATCTCGATGGTCGATCTGACGACGCTGGAAGGCGCGGACACCCCGGGCAAGGTCCGGGCGCTCGGCGCGAAGGCGGTCCGCCCCGACCCGACCGACCGGACGACCCCCAGCACGGCCGCGGTCTGCGTCTATCCCGACATGGTGGCCGTCGCCAAGGAGGCCGTCGCGGGCTCCGGCGTCAAGGTCGCCTCGGTCGCCACCGCCTTCCCGGCCGGCCGTGCCGCCCTCCCCGTGAAGCTGGCCGACGTGCGCGACGCGGTCGCCGCCGGCGCGGACGAGATCGACATGGTCATCGACCGCGGGGCGTTCCTCGCGGGCAGGTACATGAAGGTGTACGACGAGATCGTCGCCGTGAAGGAGGCCTCCGGGGCGGCCCGCCTCAAGGTCATCTTCGAGACGGGCGAGCTGTCGACGTACGACAACATCCGACGGGCGAGCTGGCTCGGCATGCTGGCCGGGGCGGACTTCATCAAGACCTCCACCGGCAAGGTCGCCGTCAACGCCACCCCCGCCAACACCCTGCTCATGCTGGAGGCCGTACGCGACTTCCGGCGGCAGACCGGCGTCCAGGTCGGGGTGAAGCCCGCCGGCGGCATCCGCACCACCAAGGACGCGATCAAGTTCCTCGTCCTGGTGAACGAGACCGCGGGCGAGGACTGGCTGGACAACCACTGGTTCCGCTTCGGCGCCTCCTCGCTGCTGAACGACCTGCTGATGCAGCGTCAGAAGCTGGCCACCGGCCGCTACTCCGGCCCCGACTACGTGACGGTGGACTGATCACCATGGCTTCGGTATTCGAATACGCACCGGCGCCCGAGTCCCGCTCGGTCGTCGACATCGCCCCCTCCTACGGCCTGTTCATCGACGGCGAGTTCGTCGAGGCGGCCGACGGCAAGGTCTTCAAGACGGTCAGCCCCAGCACGGAGGAAGTGCTGTCGGAGATCGCCCAGGCCGGCGCCGAGGACGTGGACCGCGCGGTGAAGGCCGCCCGCAAGGCCTTCGAGAAGTGGTCCGAGCTGCCGGGCTCCGAGCGCGCGAAGTACCTCTTCCGCATCGCCCGCATCATCCAGGAGCGCAGCCGCGAGCTCGCCGTCCTCGAGACCCTGGACAACGGCAAGCCGATCAAGGAGACGCGCGACGCCGACCTCCCCCTGGTCGCCGCGCACTTCTTCTACTACGCGGGCTGGGCCGACAAGCTCGACCACGCCGGTTTCGGCGCCTCGCCGAAACCGCTGGGCGTCGCGGGCCAGGTCATCCCCTGGAACTTCCCGCTGCTGATGCTGGCGTGGAAGATCGCCCCGGCGCTCGCCACCGGCAACACGGTCGTGCTCAAGCCCGCCGAGACGACCCCTCTGTCGGCGCTGTTCTTCGCGGACGTCTGCCGTCAGGCGGGCCTGCCCAAGGGCGTCGTCAACATCCTCCCCGGCTACGGCGACACGGGTGCCGCGCTGGTCGCGCACCCGGACGTCGACAAGGTCGCCTTCACCGGCTCCACGGCAGTCGGCAAGGAGATCGCGCGCACGGTCGCGGGCAGCCGCAAGAAGCTCACCCTCGAACTGGGCGGCAAGGGCGCCAACATCGTCTTCGACGACGCGCCGATCGACCAGGCGGTGGAGGGGATCGTCAACGGGATCTTCTTCAACCAGGGGCAGGTCTGCTGCGCGGGCTCCCGGCTCCTCGTCCAGGAGTCGATCCAGGACGAGCTGCTGGACTCGCTGAAGCGCAGGCTGTCGACGCTCCGCCTCGGCGACCCGCTCGACAAGAACACGGACATCGGCGCGATCAACTCCGAGGAGCAGCTCTCCCGGATCACCTCGCTCGTCGAGCAGGGCGAGGCGGAGGGCGCCGAGCGCTGGTCGCCGGCCTGCGAACTGCCCACCGCCGGTTACTGGTTCGCGCCGACGCTGTTCACCAACGTCACCCAGGCCCACAAGGTCGCCCGCGACGAGATCTTCGGCCCGGTCCTGTCGGTCCTCACCTTCCGCACGCCGGACGAGGCGGTGGCCAAGGCCAACAACACGCCGTACGGCCTGTCGGCGGGCATCTGGACGGAGAAGGGCTCGCGCATCCTCGCGGTCGCGAACAAGCTGCGTGCCGGTGTCGTCTGGTCCAACACGTTCAACAAGTTCGACCCGACGTCGCCGTTCGGCGGTTACAAGGAGTCGGGCTTCGGCCGCGAGGGCGGCCGTCACGGCCTGGAGGCGTACCTCGATGTCTGATCGCTTGACTGTGCTGAAGACCTACAAGCTGTACGTCGGGGGCAAGTTCCCGCGTTCCGAGAGCGGCCGGGTGTACGAGGTGACGGACTCGAAGGGCAAGTGGCTGGCCAACGCGCCGCAGTCCTCCCGCAAGGACGCCCGTGACGCGGTCGTCGCCGCCCGCAAGGCGTTCGGCGGCTGGGCCGGGGCCACGGCGTACAACCGCGGCCAGGTCCTCTACCGCGTCGCGGAGATGCTGGAGGGCCGCCGGGACCAGTTCACCCGTGAGGTCGCCGACGCCGAGGGCCTGTCGAAGTCCAAGGCCGCTCTGCAGGTGGACGCGACGATCGACCGCTGGGTCTGGTACGCGGGCTGGACCGACAAGATCGCCCAGGTCGTGGGCGGCGGAAACCCGGTCGCGGGCCCGTACTTCAACCTCTCCTCCCCCGAGCCCACGGGCGTGGTCGCGGTCCTGGCCCCCCAGGAGTCGTCGTTCCTGGGCCTGGTGAGCGTCCTCGCCCCGGTGATCGCCACGGGCAACACGGCGATCGTGATCGCGAGCGAGAAGTCCCCGCTGCCCGCGCTCTCCCTCGCCGAGGTGCTGGCCACCTCCGACGTCCCCGGCGGAGTCGTCAACGTCCTCTCCGGCCGTACGGCGGAGATCGCGACGTCCCTGGCCGCGCACCAGGACGTCAACGCGATCGACCTGGCCGGCGCCGACGAGGCGCTGGCCAAGGAGCTGGAGATCGCGGCGGCCGACAACCTGAAGCGCGTCCTTCGTCCACAGCCTGTGGACGACTGGTCGGCGACTCCGGGCACGGACCGCATGACGGCCTTCCTGGAGACGAAGACGGTCTGGCACCCGACGGGCTCGCTGGGCGCGTCGGGCTCGGCGTACTAGGGCCTGTCCGGCCCCGAGTCGCGGAAGCCGCGTCGTCCCTCCGTCCGGGGGCGACGCGGCTTCCGTCCATGAAAAAGCAGTCAGCCGCCCAGCAGCTTCGTCGCCTCGCCCAGTACCGGGATCGAGCCGATCGACTGCGCCTGCGCCACCGGCCCGGTCAGCATCTGGGAGGTGATCGGCCGGAAGTCGGCGAGCTGGGTGCCGACGCCGTTGTCGAGGGGGTCGACGCCGGTGCCCGCGAGGGGGTTGGGCTTCAGACCGGAGACCGCGCCGGTGACGTACGTCAGGGAGCCGAGCGCGCCCTGCACGCCCGCCTGCGGGTCGATCTGCCCGATCGACGTGGGGCGCGTCCGCATCACGTCGAGGACGGGCTCTCCGGTGGCCGCGGCGGCACTGCCGGCGCCCGCCCCCAGCGCCACTGAGGCGGTCGCGAGGGCGGCGAGGGCGCGCCGGCCGGTGGAGGTCTCGGGGGAGTCGTGTCGGGCCATCGCGATGCCGCCTTCTGGTGCGCAAGGTGATCGGGTCGACACGAAGGGTAGTTGAGGTGTGACGCGCGCATCAAAGCCGACCCGCGGGGTCGTTGACGGGCGGGGGCATGCCCCACACTGGTGTCCCGTGACCTCCCAACCGCCCATACCGACGCGAGTCGTGCTGCTCTGCGGCCCTTCCGGCTCCGGCAAGTCCCTGCTCGCCGCCCGCTCCGGCCTCCCGGTGCTGCGGCTCGACGACTTCTACAAAGAGGGCGACGACCCGACGCTGCCGCAGGTCGCCGGGAGTTCCGACATCGACTGGGACCACCCCGACTCGTGGGACGCGGACACGGCCGTCGCCGCGATCGTGGAGCTGTGCGGCACGGGCCGGACGAACGTTCCCGTGTACGACATCTCGCTCAGCGCCCGCACCGGCGAGGAGGCGGTCGACATCGGGCGGACCCCGCTGTTCATCGCGGAGGGCATCTTCGCCGCCGAGATCGTCAACCGCTGCCGGGAGCTGGGCGTCCTGGCCGACGCGCTGTGTCTGAGCCGCGGCCCGGTGAAGACCTTCCGCCGCCGTTTCCTGCGCGATCTGAAGGAGGGCCGCAAGTCGGTGTCCTTCCTGCTGCGCCGGGGCTGGCGGCTGATGCGCGCCGAACGCTCCATCGTGGCCCGCCAGACCGCGCTCGGCGCGTACGCCTGCGACCGTGACGAGGCGATGGGCCGGCTGGCCGCCGCGGCGGCGGGCCGACAGACCTCGACGGCACGCACGGCCGCGTAAGCGCTCCGCCGGAAGCGCCGCGCTGTGCCGTCGACCGTCTGCGACACCGTCGCGGCTGGTCGCGCGGTTCCCCACGCCCCTTCAGGGCGCTGCCGAACCGCAGCGGATTTCGCCCGACCTGCTCAGGACGTGCTCAGGACCTGCTCAGGGCAGGTCCCGGGTACAAAAAAAGCGGGACTGGACGGACCCCCCGGCCCTCCAGTCCCGCTCCCCCGTGCTCCCCCGTGCTCCCCCGTGTCCCCCCGGGTGGTGCTTCCCCTGTACTGCGCGGTACCGCTCCCCTGACGTCCCCCGTCGGGCCCCCGGATACCGCCCCCCTGTTTTCCCCTATTTTCCCCTGTTTCCCCCGTTCACCTTCAGGCGACAAGCTCCCCGAAGGCGTCTTCCTCGTCACGGCCGAAGCTGAGGACCTCGTCCTCGCGCAGCCGGCGGAGCGACCGCCAGATGCTGGACTTCACCGTGCCGACACTGATGTCGAGGATCTCCGCGATCTCCGGGTCGGTGCGGCCCTCGTAGTAGCGCAGGACCAGCATCGTCCGCTGGAGTTCGGGCAGCCGGGCCAGCGCCTGCCACAGGACCGCGCGCAGTTCGGTGCCGCGCATCGCGTCCGTGTCGCCGGGCGTCTCCGGCAGCTCCTCGGTCGGGTACTCGTTCAGCTTGCGGCGGCGCCACGCGCTGATGTGCAGGTTCGTCATGGTGCGGCGGAGGTATCCGCCGACCGCGGCCTTGTCACTGATCCGGTCCCACGCCCGGTACGTCGAGAACAGCGCGCTCTGCAGCAGGTCCTCGGCCTCGAAGCGGTCACCGGTGAGGTGATAGGCGGTTGCGTACAGGGAGGCGCGGCGCTCCTGGACGTAGGCGGTGAACTCCGCCTCCGTCAGCGAGCGACGCTCCCCCGTGTCCTCCCCGTACGCGGCTCCCCCGGCAGTGCCCACAGCGGCGACCGCCGCGGGCTGTTCCCCCGTGCGAGCGTCAACCACCGTCATGTACCCGGTGTGCTGACGCCCGGCGCCGCGAGCGCACCCCCGCCCGCTCACGGCACCGGACTTCTCGGAACCCCGGTTCACGTCGTGCAGGCGCGTGATCACTGCGCTGGTGCTCATACCGTGCAGCGTGTTCATCTCGCGCCCCCCGTCGTGGACTTGCCGGTGTTCGGTCTCTTGCCCCGTGACCAAAAGATTGCCCGGGCCACTTCATCGCCGTGTCCGCCGACTGTCACAGACCTGTCACAGGGGCCTGTCATCGTGGGACCACAGATCGTTCACAGCCGTCGGCAGTACGTCCGTCGACTTGGTCCTCGCAGGTCACCGTGGGACGCTGCCGGGATGACTCTCGGCATGGCGATTCCCGGCATGGTGCTGTTCGACTCCCGCCTCCGCGCTTCGACGCGGACGCGGTAGCGGCCACCCTTCCTCCCGACCTCACACGCCCCGCCCGCAGCGGCGTCCGGCGCCGGTCGGGCCTGCTCGATCCGTGCGCGCCGCTCCTCCTCGTCCTTCGTCGAAGTGCCCTTCGTGTCCTGGCATTCACAACCACGAGGAGTACGCACGTGGAGTCCCACCCCGCCCCGGCCACACCCGAGAACGTCGTCGACGCCGACGACCGGATGCGCACCGCCACCGCCCACCGCCTCGCCCGCGAGGGCACGTCCCTGCTGTGGCGGGGCGACTTCCAGGGCGCCCGCCAGTTGCTGCGGGCGATGGACCGCCGGATCGGCGGCGGTCCCGCCTCCCCCGACCCCGCGGAGGCCTACCGCCGCCACCGGCGCTCCCGGGCCCACCGCGCCCGCGTCCTGGACCGGCTGCTGGTCGAACTGACCGCCGAGCACACGGTCGCCCTGCGCCGGGCCCCCGACGTCCGAGAGGCCTGCGACGCGGCCTACGGACCACCCGCCGACCCGCGCCTGGTCCCGCTGCGGGAGCTGCTGGGGGTGATCGGCGCCCACCAGTGGCGGCTGAAGGGCGTCGAGGTCCCGGCGCTGGGCGCCCGCATCCACCCCCACTACGGCGTCTTCGCGCCGACCAGGAGCGAGTACGTCGACCTCGTGGCGCAGGCTCCCCTGCCGCCGGTGGTCCTGCGGAATCCCGCTGTGGCCACGGCGTTCGACCTGGGCACCGGTACCGGCGTCCTCGCGGCGGTGCTGGCCCGCCGGGGCGTCGGCCGGGTCGTCGGCACGGACGCCGGTCCGCGCGCGCTGGCCTGCGCCACGGACAACGCCCGCCGGCTGGGCCTGGACGGACGGATCGAGGTGACCGGCCCGTGTCTGTATCCGGATCGCGGCGGCCGGGCCGAACTCGTCGTCTGCAATCCCCCGTGGCTGCCCGGGCGGCCGACGTCGGAGATCGAACTGGGGGTCTACGACGAGGAAGGCAGGATGCTGCGAGGGTTCCTGGGAGGTCTCGTGGAGCACCTGCGGCCGGGCGGCGAGGGCTGGCTGGTGCTGTCGGACCTGGCCGAGCAGCTCGGTCTGCGGACCCGTGACGAACTGCTCGGGCTCGTCGAAACCGCAGGTCTGCGGGTTGCGGGTCGGATCGATGTACGACCCAGGCACACGCGTTCGAAAGACGTCTCCGACCCCTTGTTCGCGGCCCGTGCCGCGCAAACCACCTCCCTCTGGCGCCTGAGCCCTGCCCCATAGGTCGAACGACAGGCCCCTCATGGGCCAGAATGAGCCCGTGCCTTCCCTGTTGCTGATCGAGGACGACGACGCCATCCGTACGGCCCTGGAGCTCTCACTGACGCGCCAGGGGCACCGGGTGGCGACCGCTGCGAGCGGTGAGGACGGTCTGAAGCTGCTGCGCGAGCAACGGCCGGATCTGATCGTGCTGGACGTCATGCTGCCCGGCATCGACGGTTTCGAGGTGTGCCGGCGCATCCGGCGCACCGACCAGCTGCCGATCATTCTCCTCACCGCCCGCAGCGATGACATCGACGTGGTCGTCGGGCTGGAGTCCGGCGCCGACGACTACGTCGTCAAACCTGTGCAGGGGCGGGTGCTGGACGCCCGCATCCGGGCCGTGCTGCGGCGCGGCGAGCGCGAGTCGAACGACTCGGCGAGCTTCGGCAGCCTCGTCATCGACCGTGCCGCGATGACGGTGACGAAGAACGGCGAGGATCTCCAGCTGACCCCGACCGAGCTGCGGCTGCTGCTCGAACTGAGCCGGCGGCCGGGGCAGGCGCTGTCCCGGCAGCAGTTGCTGCGGCTGGTGTGGGAGCACGACTACCTGGGCGACTCGCGGCTGGTGGACGCGTGCGTCCAGCGGCTGCGGGCCAAGGTGGAGGACGTTCCGTCGTCCCCGGTGCTGATCCGTACCGTGCGTGGTGTGGGCTACCGCCTGGACGCCCCTCAGTGACGGAGGCCGGAGGGGGGCTCCGCGGCTGGTCCGCGGTGCGCAAGGGAAGACTGTCGGGGCTGCGGCTCACCAGCCTGCGGCTGCGGCTCGTGGTCGTGTTCGGGGCGGTGGCGCTGACGGCCGCCGTGTCCGCGTCCGGCATCGCGTACTGGCTCAACCGCGAGGCGGTGCTCACCCGTACCCAGGGCGCGGTGCTGCGGGACTTCGAGCAGGAGATGCAGAACCGGGCGGGTTCGCTGCCCGAGCATCCCTCGCAGGACGAGCTCCAGCACACCGCCGGGCAGATGGCCAACAGCAGCCAGCGCTTCAGCGTGCTGCTGGTGGGCTCGGACTCGACCGGCATGACCGTGTACGGCAACTCGGGCGGGCTGAACGGGTTCTCGCTGGACGACGTGCCCAAGTCGCTGCGGACGGCCGTCAACAAGGAGCAGGACGTCACCGGCGGCAACAAGTCGCCCTACCACCTGTACTGGCAGCGGGTCGTGGACCACGGGACGCCGTATCTGGTGGCCGGGACGAAGGTGATCGGGGGCGGGCCGACCGGGTACATGCGCAAGTCGCTGGAGCCGGAGGCCAAGGACCTCAACTCGCTGGCCTGGTCGCTGGGGATCGCCACCGCCCTCGCGCTGATCGGCGCCGCGCTGCTCGCGCAGGCCGCCGCCACGACCGTCCTGAAGCCGGTGCACCGGCTGGGGGTCGCGGCGCGGCGGCTCGGCGAGGGGAAGCTCGACACCCGGCTGCGGGTCTCCGGGACCGACGAACTCGCCGATCTGTCACGGACGTTCAACCGGACGGCCGAGGCGCTGGAGAAGCGGGTCGACGACATGGCCGCCCGCGACAACGCCTCGCGCCGGTTCGTCGCCGACATGTCGCACGAGCTGCGCACCCCGCTCACCGCCATCACCACCGTCGCGGAGGTGCTGGAGGAGGAGCTGGACGCCGAGTCGGGCAGCATCGACCCGATGATCGAGCCCGCGGTGCGGCTCGTGGTGAGCGAGACGCGCCGGCTGAACGACCTCGTCGAGAACCTGATGGAGGTCACCCGCTTCGACGCGGGCACCGCGCGGCTGGTCCTGGACGACGTCGACGTCGCCGACCAGATCACCCACTGCATGGACGCGCGCGCCTGGCTGGACTCGGTCGACCTGGACGCCGCGCGCGGCATCCACGCCCTGCTCGACCCGCGCCGGCTCGACGTCATCCTCGCCAACCTGATCGGCAACGCCCTCAAGCACGGCGGGGCGCCGGTACGGGTGTCGGTGTCCGAGGCGGACGACTCGGTCGTCATCGCCGTGCGCGACCACGGGCCCGGCATCCCCGAGGAGGTGCTGCCGCACGTCTTCGACCGGTTCTACAAGGCGAGCGCCTCCCGGCCGCGCTCCGAGGGCAGCGGGCTCGGCCTGTCCATCGCCGTGGAGAACGCCCACATCCACGGCGGCGAGATCACCGCCGCCAACTCCCCGGAGGGCGGCGCGGTGTTCACCCTGCGGCTGCCCCGGGACGCCTCCGAGCTGGCGGAACAGAGCGGCGAGCAGGGCAGGACGGCCGTGCCGGACAAGGGGGACGCATCGTGACCATGGGCCGTGCAGCCGTACGACGGCTGCTCGCCGTGCCCGTGCTGGCCGGCCTGGCCGGTCTGCTGGGCGGCTGCGGCATCCGGGCCACCGAGGTGCCGACCGACTTCGGGCCCGCGCCCTCCCGGGTGCGCTGCTCGCTCACCGAGCCGGACGTCACCTCGCAGGCCGCCCGCGCGGGCGTGCCGGTGCAGGTGTTCCTGCTGTGCGGTTCGTCGCTGGTGGCCGTGGACCGGTCCGTGCGGGTGCCGGACGGCACGCCGGACTCCGAGCGGCGGGTGCTGGTGGCGCAGGGTCTGCTCGACCAGCTCGCCGAGTCGCCGTCGGCCGCCGAGAAGGAGGCCGGGTACACGACGGACGTGCGCGGCGGGATGTCGGTGAGCGGGCCGCGCCCGCGGGACCCGGACGACGCGCTGCGGCTGAGCACCTCGCCCGGGGACCTGACCTCGTTCGCCCTCGCCCAGGTCGTCTGCACGTTCTCCGACTCGGCGGCGGCCGAGGGCGACGGCTCGGTGGTGCTGGGCGGGCCCGGCTCCGATCCGCTGCGCCGCTACGAGTGCACCGACGAGGTCCGCGCCCGCCCCGGCAGCACGGAACCCCCGTCGTCGGCGGTCACGGACGGCGGCTGAGCCGCTCCGCCGAAGCTCGTGTGTCGGACGCCTCATGGCGTGCCCGGCGCGGGTCGTCGTCGCAGGTCACCGTCTGCCGAGGGGCAGTGGCGGGCGGGCCGGACCGTGGACGTCCGCCGGTCGCGGCGGGTGCGCCGGAACCGATCGTGCCGAGGGGCGCGTCTTGGGGGGCGTGCAGCGTCAAGGCTCCATCGGCGGCAGCGCCGCGATCCGCATCCGCGCGACCGGGATTCTCCTCCTGGCCGCCCACCTCGTGTTCGTCGCCTGGGTCACGCTGCGCCCTCTGAACGTTCCCTGGGTGATGCCCGCCAACCTCCATCCGTTCGACGGGATCCGCGCCGATCTGCGGCTGGGCTGGCCCGTGGCGGCCCGGCGGATCGGCGCGGGGCTGGGGCTGCTCGCCCCGCTGGGCGTCCTGCTGCCGCTGGTGCACGGCCGGCTCCGGGTCTCGCCGCTCGCCTCCCTGATCCGTACGGTGACGGCGGGCGCGCTGCTGTCGCTGGGCATCGAGCTGCTGCAGACCGGGGTGCCCGGTCAGGTCGTGGACGTCGACTCGATGCTGCTGAACACGGTGGGGGTGGCCCTCGCGCACGTCGCGGTGGTGCCGGCGGTCCGCGCGTGGCTGCGCCGCAGGGACGAGCTCCGGGAGCCTGCCGCGGTCCGTCAGGAGGAGACGGCTCAGGGTCGGACCCCGAGGATTCCCAGGGTCGGTATCGCCCCGTAGAGCGACGCTTCGTCCCCTTCGTCTCCGTAGCGTTGAAGGCAGATGGAGGACGGCCGCAGGGGCCGCTCCTCCCCCACTCTCGACTTCGCTCGAGCGGGGGCCCATCGCTCACGAAGGAGCCGCAGATGTCCAGCCTCGCCCGCCCCACCAACGGCCGCATGATCGGCGGAGTGTGCGCCGCGCTGGCCCGGCGCTTCGGCACCTCCGCGACCACGATGCGCGTGATCTTCCTGCTCTCGTGTCTGCTGCCCGGCCCGCAGTTCCTGCTCTACATAGCGCTGTGGGTGCTGCTCCCCTCGGAGGACAAGGCGGCCCGCACGGCCTGGTGACGGCCTGGTGACGGCCGTCCACGACAACGCCGTTGGGGCGCACCCGGTGCTTTTCGGGTGCGCCCCAACGGCGTGGTGCGTGACGCGTGCCGCGCCGCTCAGCCCAGCGGGATGCCGTTGATCGGCAGGCCGTGGGTGGGCAGGCCCTGCAGCGGCAGACCGCCGAGCAGCCCTGCGACGGGCGCGGTCGGGCTCCCGGCGAGCAGCTTCTCGGCGACCGGCTGGGCGGCGGCCAGGCCGGCGCCGAGGGCCGGCTGGGCCTGCGTCAGGGCCTGGCCGGCGGCGCCGGGCAGCACCTGGGCCACGGTCTCCGTCGGCAGCGTCTTGGTGATGCCGTCCAGGGCCTGCGTGGCGTCGGGAACGGCGGGGGCGGCGTTCGCGGCGCCCGCACCGACGGCGGCGAAGGCGGCACCGAGAGCGGCGACACCGAGGGTCTTGGCAGCAGACTGCTTCATGATAAATGCGTCCTCGAATGGGATACGGGGAACAGAGCGGTTCTCGACCGTAAACACGAGGAGGGGGCGACGGCAAACATCGAAATGCGGACGGTTGGTGAACACCCGCCCGCATTCCATACCCGCCATCGGTCTGCGATCAGTCCTCCGAGGTCACAGAACCGCTGGTGGAGGCGGTCTGCTGGAACAGCCATTCGGACTTCAGCTCGGCATATCCGGGCTTGATCACGTCATTGATCATGGCCAGTCGTTCATCGAAAGGAATGAATGCTGACTTCATAGCATTGACCGAGAACCACTGCAGATCGTCGAGCGTATAACCGAACGCGTCGACAAGGTGCTCGAATTCCCGGCTCATGCTGGTGCCGGACATCAGCCGGTTGTCGGTGTTGACCGTGGCCCGGAAGTGGAGCCTGCGCAGCAGCCCGATGGGGTGCTCGGCGTAGGAGGCGGCCGCCCCGGTCTGGAGGTTGGAGGACGGGCACAGCTCCAGCGGGACGCGCTTGTCGCGCACGTACGAGGCGAGTCTGCCGAGCTTGACACCGCCGTCGGCGGCGACCTCGATGTCGTCGATGATGCGCACCCCGTGCCCGAGCCGGTCCGCGCCGCACCACTGGAGCGCCTGCCAGATGGACGGCAGCCCGAAGGCCTCGCCGGCGTGGATCGTGAAGTGGTTGTTCTCGCGCTTCAGGTACTCGAACGCGTCGAGGTGCCGGGTGGGCGGGAAGCCGGCCTCCGCGCCCGCGATGTCGAAGCCGACGACGCCCAGCTCCCGGTAGCGGTTGGCGAGTTCGGCGATCTCCAGCGAGCGGGCCGCGTGCCGCATCGCGGTGAGCAGGACGCCGACGCGGATGCGGTGCCCGTTCTCGCGCGCCGTCCGCTCCCCGTCCCGGAAGCCCTCGTTGACGGCCTCGACGACCTGTTCGAGGGTGAGCCCGCCATCGAGGTGCTGCTCGGGCGCGTACCGCACCTCGGCGTAGACGACGCCGTCCTCGGCGAGGTCCTCGGCGCACTCGCGGGCGACCCGGACGAGCGCCTCGCGGGTCTGCATGACGCCGACGGTGTGCGAGAAGGTCTCCAAGTACCGTTCCAGGGAGCCGGAGTCGGCGGCCTCCCGGAACCAGATGCCGAGCTTGTCGGGGTCGGCCTCCGGAAGTTGGGCGTACCCGGTCTCCCGGGCGAGGTCGACGATCGTGCCGGGACGCAGCCCGCCGTCGAGATGGTCGTGCAGCAGAACCTTGGGCGCCCGCCGGATCTGGTCCGAACTCGGGATGATGCCCGCCTGGATGCTCTGGCTCGTCATTTTCGCACTCTAACTCCTACGCGCGTAGACGGCGCGTTGCGCAACTCCGCCGATACGCAACGGTGACCGCGCGGACGGGTGGAGTACACCAGCGCTTCTGACACTGTTCTGTCATGGCACAGGAAGTGACGCCGGTTCGAACGGCCCGGCTGGGAAGGGCGCTCGGCCCGGAACCGACGGCGGTCAGCGGGGTGGTGCTGCTGCTCCCGGGCGGCGAGGAGACCTCAAGTCGCAGACCGTCGCCCCTCTGGGCGGCCGCCTCCGTCCGGGGCCTGGGGCGCAAGCTCACGCGGGCCGGACACGAGGAGGGCCTGGCCGTGCACGCCGTGCACTACCGCTACCGCGGCTGGAACGGCAGCGAGGCCCATCTCGCCGCCGACGCGGCCTGGGCGGCCGACGAGGTCGTCCGGCGGTACGGGGACGTTCCGGTGTGTCTGGCCGGCCTCGACATGGGCGCGCGGGCCGCGTTGCGCGCAGGCGGCCACGAGGCCGTCAACTCCGTGCTGGCGATCGCTCCCTGGCTGCCGGAAGAGGACAGGGCGGCCCCACCCGAACCGGTGAAGCAACTGGCGGGGCGGCGGGTGCTGATCGTGCACGGCACGAACGACGAGCGGTGCGACCCCGAACTGTCGTTCCGGCTCGCGGCGCGGGCGAAGAAGGCGAACCGGGAGGTGTGCCGGTTCGAGGTGCACACGGACGGGCACGGTTTACACCAGTACCGGGCGGAAGTGCTGGCTCTGGCCGAGGACTTCGTGATGGGTGTGCTGTTCGGGCGGGCGTTGGCCCGGCCGGTGGAGGACGCGCTGGCGGCTCCGCCGCCGTTGGGGTTGCGGATGCCGTTGGCCGTGGGGTTCGGTCGGTCGTTGCGGCGGTAGGGGTGGGGGGAGCCTCTGGGGGCCGACCCTGGGGGCTGCCCCTAGGGGGCTTCTGATGGATCTCCGTGGGAGAAGGAGCGGCGTTCGGTGCGTGCTCTCGGTGTGCCGGGCGAGAGTCCTCGTAGCGGAGCTACTGGGGCTTTCGCCCGGTGCGGCGAGAGTGCGTGCCGGGCGTCGCGACGCCGCGGAGATCCATCAGAAGCCCCCTAGGTCGGTAGCAGGCTGCCCCTTTTCGACAGCAGGAACTTCTTGAAGGCTGCTACCGGCGGGGTGTCCGGGTGGCCGTCCAGCCAGGCCACTCCGATCTCTCGGGCCGCTCTCGGCGAGGTGACCGTCAGTTCCACCACCCCGGGGCGGGCCACCGCCGGCGGAGGCAGCAACGCAACCCCCAGGCCCGCCGCCACGAGCCCGCGCAGCGTCTCCGCCTCCTCGCCCTCGAAGGCGATCCTCGGGCGGAAGCCGGCCTCCTTGCAGAGGTCGTCGGTGATGCGGCGCAGGCCGTAGCCGGGTTCCAGGGTCACGAAGGTCTCGTCGGCGGCCTCGGCCAGGCGGACTCGCCTGCGGGCGGCGAGGCGGTGGTCGGCCGGGACGACCAGGCGGAGTTTCTGCTCGTCCAGGCGGCGGGCGACCAGGTCGGGGGCGTCCGGGACCGGGGAGGTCAGGCAGAGGTCCAGTTCGCCGGCGCGGAGGCGTTCGATCATCGCCTCGCCGTAGTTCTGGACGAGGCTGAAGCGGACGCGCGGATGGTCGGCGCGGAAGGCGTGGATCAGGCCGGGGACGGTCTCGGCGCCCATGGTGTGCAGGAAGCCGAACGCGACCTTGCCGGTGGCCGCGTCGGCGTCCGCGCGGACCTCGTCGGCGGCCTTCTCGATCTCGGCGAGCGCGCGATCGACCGAGGTGAGGAAGGTGCGGCCGGCGGGGGTCAACGAGACCGTGCGGCCTCTGCGGGCGAACAGGTCGACGCCCAGGTCCTGTTCGAGGCGGACCATCGCCCGCGAGAGCGTCGACTGCGGGACCTGCATCTCCTGCGCCGCCCGCGTGACGTGCTCGGTGCGGGCGACTCCGGCGAAGTAGGCGAGCCGGGGCGCCAGCAACATCACCATGTCTTCTGTGTCACTGGACGGTGACAGGTGGGGCTGTGACCTGTGTTGATGCACCATGGGAACGATTATGCCGAGTCCGTGCATTGGACGGATGAACCGGGGCGTACGTAGTTTCGAGGCATGTCTCCCGCCAGTACCGGGGCGTCCACGATCGTGGGCGCCGTTCCGACCGTCCCCTCCACCGTCGCCTCCGCCCCCGCCTCCGACTCCGACTCCCGTATGACGCCAGGTGGGCCCGGCTACCGTCGGATGAGCCTCGCGCTCTTCCTCGCCGGTGTGGCGACCTTCGCCCTGCTGTACTCCACGCAGGCGCTGCTGCCGCTGATCTCCGGCGACTTCGGGGTGGCGGCGAGCCAGGCGAGCTGGACGGTGGCGGCGGCGACCGGCGGACTGGCGCTGTTCGTCCTGCCGATGAGCGCACTGTCGGAGCGCTATGGCCGCCGTACCGTGATGACGGCCTCGCTGGGCGTCGCGGTGGGCGTGGGCCTGCTCGTTCCCTTCGCGCCGTCGCTGGGCGCGCTGGTCGTGCTGCGGGCGGTGCAGGGCGCGGCCCTGGCCGGGCTGCCGGCCTCGGCGACCGCGTATCTCGCGGAGGAGGTCCGGCCCAAGGCGCTGGTCACGGCGATCGGCCTGTTCGTGGCGGGCAACAGCGTCGGCGGGATGAGCGGCCGGGTCATCACCGGCTGGGTCGCGCAGGAATGGGGCTGGCGGGTCGCGGTCGGCGCGATCGGCGTGCTGGCGGTGGCCTGCGCGATCGCCTTCCGACTGCTGCTCCCCGCGCCGCGGCACTTCAAGGCCGGTTCGCTCGCGCCCCGGGTGCTGGTCCGGACCGTCCGCGGTCACCTCGCCGACCCGCTGCTGCGTCGGCTGTACGCGATCGGCGCGCTGTTCATGACCGTCTTCGGCGGCGTGTACACGGTCATCGGCTACCGGCTGACGGAGGCCCCGTTCTCCCTCCCCCAGGGCATCGTCGGCTCGATCTTCCTGGTGTACCTGGTGGGCACGGTGTCGGCGTCGACGGCGGGCCGGCTGGTCGGACGGCTCGGGCGGCGCGGGGCGCTGTATCTGGCGGGCGGTACGACCGCCGCGGGTCTGCTGGTGTCGCTGGCGGACTCGCTGGTGCCGGTGCTGCTGGGCCTGGTGCTCATCACGGCGGGCTTCTTCGCCGGGCACGCGGTGGCGTCCTCGGCGGTCAGCCGGACGGCGACGACCGGTCGCGCCCAGGCCTCCGCCCTCTACCAGTCCGCGTACTACATCGGCTCCAGCGCCGGTTCCACGGTCGGGGCGATCGCCTTCCACTCGGGCGGCTGGGCCGGCACGGTCGGCGTGGGCGTCCTGGCGGTGCTCGGCGTCGTGACGATCACGGTGCTCGGGACCCGGGCGGCCCGTCGCCAGACCCTGGTCGCCGCCCACTGAACCATCTGGGTTCCCCCAGCTCAGGGCCGGTTGTCAGTGGTGGCGCGTAGCCTGCGCGCGACAACTGGCTTGAGCAGGGGGCTTGTCCATGGAATTCCGGATCGATCGCGGTGACCTCGTCGAGGCGGTGGCCTGGGCGGCCCGCGCGCTGCCCGCCCGTACGCCCGTGCCGGTGCTGGGCGGTCTGTTGCTGGACGCGGCGGCCGGGCGGCTGAGCGTGTCGGGGTTCGACTTCGAGACGGCGGCGCGGATCGAGACGGACGCCGAGACGGTCGTCGAGGGCCGGGTGCTCGTGCTCGGGCGCAGGCTGCTCGACATCTGCAAGGTGCTGCCGGACGGGCCGGTGAGCTGCTGCCTGGACGGGACGCGGTTCACGGTCGAGGCGGGCGGCACCAGCTTCGGCCTGTCGACCCTGCCGCGCGAGGAGTACCCCACCCCGCCCGCGCCGCCCGAGCCGTACGGCACGGTGGACGCGGCCGCGTTCGCGACCGCCGTCGCCCAGGTCGCGGTGGCGGCGGGCCGGGACGACACCCTTCCGGTGCTGACGGGCGTCCAACTGCGGCTGGACGGCGACGAGATGACGTTGTCGGCGTCGGACCGGTACCGGTACGCGGTGCGGCGGCTGGGGTGGAAGGCGGAGGCGCAGGCGGCAGCCGGGGGTGTGGTGGAGGCGCTCGTGCCCGCCCGGCGGCTGCTGGACGTGGCCCGGTCGCTGGCGAAGTGCGGGGTGGTGCGGGTCGGGTTCGACGGGGCCTCGGGGAGCGGGCCGATCGGGTTCGAGGGCGGGCGGATGCGCTCGGTCGTGCGACCGCTGGACGGGCGGCTGCCGGCCTACGGGAAGCTGTTCGACATGGCGGGGGCGGCGGTCGCCGAGGTGGAGTGCGGGCCGCTGACGGAGGCCGTGCGCCGGGTCGCGGTGGTGGCGGAGGCGAACAGTCCGGTACGGCTGGACTTCTCGGCGGAGTCGGTCCTGCTGCGCGCCGGGTACGGCGACGACGTGGCCACACAGCGGCTGCCCGCCGTGCTGACCGGGGCCGCGGAGGTGACCGTGGCGTTCAACCCGGCGTATCTGCTGGACGCGCTGGCCTCGTTCGAGGCGCCGGGGCTGCGGGTGGAGCTGCTGGGGACCGGACAGCGGGCGCTGCTGGGCGCGGCGGACGCGCCGGACGCCCATCGACATCTGTTGATGTCCGTGAAGCAGCTGGTGTGAGAGCGGCTTGGACTGCGCCTTTGACCTGCACTTTTGTTCACTCGGCGGGCCATTGTCAGTGGGCTGCGATAGCTTCCGAAGTGCTGGGCGCAAAGACGCGTGACAGGACGGCCACAGGGGTGGGTGGACGATGAGCAACAGCACGGCGACGACGACGGAGATCGACGTCGCACTGGAGAAGCACCGGACCGAGCTGACCGGCTACTGCTATCGGATGCTCGGCTCGTCCTTCGAGGCGGAGGACGCGGTGCAGGACACCCTGGTGCGGGCCTGGCGGAGCTACGACAAGTTCGAGGGCCGCGCCAGTCTGCGCTCGTGGCTGTACCGGATCGCGACGAACGTGTGTCTGGACATGCTGACGGCCGGCAACAAGCGGGCCAGACCGATGGACCTGTCCGAGGCCACGCCGCTCGCCCGGGCGGCCCTGTCCCCCCGCCCCGACAACACCTGGCTGGAACCGATGCCCGACGCCCGTGTGCTGCCGACGGTGGAGGACCCGGCCGAGGCGGCGATCGCCAAGGAGTCCGTGCGGCTGGCGTTCATGGCCGTGCTCCAGCAGCTCCCGCCGAAGCAGCGGGCGGTGCTGATCCTTCGGGAGGTGCTGGCGTGGAAGGCGAGCGAGGTCGCCGAGCTGCTCGACACCTCGGTCGCCTCGGTCAACAGCGCGCTCCAGCGGGCCCGGGCGACGCTCGCCGAGCGGGAGGCCGCCGGCGCGGACGCGGCGGTGTCGGACCCGTTGGACGAGGAGCAGCAGAAGCTCCTCGAACGCTATGTGGCGGCCTTCGAGGGCTACGACATGACGGCGCTGACGGCCCTCCTCCACGAGGACGCCATCATGACGATGCCGCCGTTCGACCTGTGGCTGACCGGCCACGACGACATCACCGGCTTCATGACCACGATCGGCTCGGCCTGCGAGGGGTCACGGCTGCTGCCGGTCCAGGTCAACGGGCTGCCGGGCTTCGCGCAGTACAAGCCGGACCCGGAGAAGGGCGGGTTCAGCCCGTGGGCGATCCAGGTCCTGGAGATCTCAGACGGCCGCCTCACCGGGTTCCACTTCTATCTCGACACCCAGCGCTGGTTCCCGCTCTTCGGTCTCCCCCTCCACCTCGAAGCTGAGGCCGACGAGGTCGAGCAGGGCGCGTAGGGCGGGCTCGGGGGCGCGGAGCCTGATGTGTCCCCCGGCCCGCCGGGCGGCGAGCTGGAGCCGCGCCAGCAGCTCGACGGCGGCGAGCCCGGGCGGCCCGATGCCGGCCACGTCGCAGACGACCACCCCGGCGCCCGGGCCGGCGCCGGTGTCCGCCAGCAGCGCCCGTACGTCGTCGTCGAGCCCTGTCACCCGGGTGCGGGCGACAGGGGCGGTCAGGGTGAGCACGGGCGGTGTTTTGGGGTCCACGTGCGGTAGACCCCAAGGCGGGGCTCAACTCATCGGAGCCGGGAAGCCCGCGGTGTCCAGGGCGTACGCGAACGGTTCGGGGAGTTCGATCACCTCGCCGAAGGGGCGGGCGCTCAGCAGCCGGTAGGTCCCGTCCGCGGGCTCCCCGTACAGGGTGACGGTGGGGCCGCCCGGGGCCACGCCGTCGACGAGCAGGTAGAGGGGGACGCCGGCCTGGGCGTAGCCGGCGGCCTTGCGGACCCGGTCGTTGTCGGCGGTGGCCTGCGAGGTGATCTCGACGACGAGCCGGGCGGCCGCCGCGGGGACGAAGTCGTCGCCGGCGACGCCCATCGGCTCCCGGGGCAGCACGACCAGGTCGGGCACATAGAGCCCGAGACGGGCGGGTACGGCGGTGGCGAGCCACTGGTAGACGCCCCAGTTCTCCGGGATGACCTCGTAGAGGCCCCGGGTCAGGCTCTGGGCGATGCCGTGGCCGGCTCCGGCGGTCAGCGGCATGACGGTGACCAGCCCGTCGATGATCTCCGCCCGGCAGCCCTTGGGGACGACGGTGTGCCGCCAGACCCAGACGGCTTCGTCCCAATCGTCGTCCGTCAGGACGTAGTCACCGAAGTGAGCGCTCATGCGCGCCATCCAACAAGCCGGACCGGGCCGGTGGACCTCCACCGGCCCTGTTCACCCGGATGAGGGGAAAGACCAGGTGAGGACGGGTCAGGCGATACGTTCCAGCACCACCGGCGAGGCGGTGAAGGCGGTTCCCGGCGCGTCGATGTCGTAGGCGCCCGCCACCGCCTGGAGCGCGTAGTCGAAGCGTTCCGGGGTGTCGGTGTGGAGGGTCAGCAGAGGCTGGCCCTCCCGCACGGTGTCGCCGGGCTTGGCATGGAGCTCGACGCCCGCGCCCGCCTGCACCGGGTCCTCCTTGCGGGCGCGGCCCGCGCCGAGGCGCCAGGCGGCGATGCCGATGTCGTAGGCGTCGAGGCGGGTGAGGACGCCGGTGGAGCGCGCCTTCACGACGTGCTGTTCCTTCGCCGTGGGCAGCGCCGCGTCCGGGTCGCCGCCCTGGGCCGCGATCATGCGGCGCCAGACGTCCATCGCCGAGCCGTCGGCCAGGGCCTTCGCCGGGTCGGCCTTGATTCCGGCCGCGTCGAGCATCTCGCGGGCGAGCGCGATCGTCAGTTCCACGACGTCCGCCGGACCGCCGCCGGCCAGCACCTCGACCGACTCACGGACCTCGAGGGCGTTGCCGGCCGTGAGGCCGAGGGGGGTGGACATGTCGGTGAGCAGGGCGACCGTCTTCACACCGTGGTCGGTGCCGAGGCCCACCATCGTGGACGCCAGTTCCCGCGCGTCCTCGATCGTCTTCATGAAGGCGCCCGTGCCCACCTTCACGTCCAGGACCAGGGAGCCCGTGCCCTCCGCGATCTTCTTCGACATGATCGAGGACGCGATCAGGGGGATCGCCTCGACCGTGCTGGTCACGTCCCGCAGTGCGTACAGCTTCTTGTCCGCCGGGGCCAGGCCGTCGCCCGCCGCGCAGATCACCGCGCCGGTGCCGTCCAGCACGGACAGCATCTCCTCGTTGGAGAGCAGGGCGCGCCAGCCGGGGATCGACTCCAGTTTGTCCAGGGTGCCGCCGGTGTGGCCGAGGCCGCGGCCCGAGAGCTGGGGGACGGCCGCGCCGCAGGCCGCGACGAGGGGGGCCAGCGGAAGGGTGATCTTGTCGCCGACGCCGCCCGTGGAGTGCTTGTCGGCGGTCGGGCGGGACAGGGTCGAGAAGTCCATGCGCTCGCCGGAGGCGATCATCGCGGCCGTCCAGCGGGCGATCTCGCGGCGGTTCATGCCGTTGAGCAGGACGGCCATGTTCAGGGCGGCCATCTGGTAGTCGGCGACCTCGCCGCGGGTGTACGCGTCGATGACCCAGTCGATCTGCTCGTCGCTGAGCTCACCGCGGTCCCGCTTGGTGCGGATGACGGAGACGGCGTCCATGGCCATGGCTTTCCTTCCGGTGCTGCACGGTGGTGCGATACGACGTTTCAGAAACCGCGCGGCCCCTCTGCGCCAGTCAGAGGGGCCGCGCGGGCGCTACTTGGTGAGGTGGTCCGGGCCGAAGGCCTGCGGGAGCATCTCGGAGAGCGGCAGGATCCCCGCCGGCGTCTCCAGCAGCAGCTCCGCGCCGCCGAACTCGTACAGCAGCTGGCGGCAGCGGCCGCACGGGACGAGGATCTCGCCGCGGCCGTCCACGCAGGTGAAGTGGGTGAGCCTACCGCCGCCGGTGTTCTGCAGCTCCGAGACCAGCCCGCACTCGGCGCACAGGCCGAGCCCGTAGGAGGCGTTCTCGACGTTGCAGCCGGAGACCGTGCGGCCGTCGTCCACCAGGGCCGCGACCCCGACCGGGTAGCCCGAGTAGGGGGCGTACGCACGGAGCATGGCCTCGCGGGCCAGTTCGCGCAGCGCGTCCCAGTCGACGTCGGACCGCGGGGTCACTTGCCCTGGCCCTTCCGGTAGCGCATGCCGTCGGCCTTGGGCATGCGCAGGCGCTGCGCGGACAGCGACAGCACCAGCAGCGTGACGACGTACGGGGTGGCGCCCACGAAGTCGCTGGGGACCTCGTCGGTGAACAGGTACCAGAGGAGGACGAGCGCGGCCACGAGGAGGCTGATGCCGGCCTGCCAGTGCGCCTTGCGGTACAGCTTCCAGCCGGCCAGCCCCGCGAGGAGCACGACCAGCAGGAGCAGCAGCGCGTGGACGGTCTCGCCGCCGTTGCGCAGCTGCAGCGCGTCGGAGTAGCCGAACAGGCCCGCGCCCATGGCGAGGCCGCCGGGACGCCAGTTGCCGAAGATCATGGCCGCGAGGCCGATGTAGCCGCGCCCACCGGTCTGGCCCTCGAGGTAGGTGTGCGAGGTGACCAGCGCGAGGAAGGCGCCGCCGAGGCCGGCGAGGCCGCCGGAGACGGCCACGGCCGCGTACTTGTACTTGTAGACGTTGACGCCGAGGGACTCCGCGGCGATCGGGTTCTCACCGCAGGAGCGCAGCCGCAGGCCGAACGGGGTACGCCACAGCAGCCACCAGCTGCCGACGAACAGCAGCGCGGCGAAGATCGTCACCACGGACAGGTCGGTGACCAGGCCGCCGAGGATGCCCGCGATGTCGGAGATCAGGAACCAGTGGTGGTTCTCGAGGGACTTGAGGCCGTCCGAGAGACCGGGCACGTCGACGCTGGGCAGCGTTTCCACGGGCGGGGACTGCTTGGGGTTGCCGCCCGCGTCCGCCGCGCCGCCTTCCGAGAAGAAGATCTTGGCCAGGTACTGGGTGATGCCCAGCGCGAGCAGGTTGACCGCGACACCCGAGACGATGTGGTCGACGCCGAAGGTGATGGTCGCGACGGCGTGCACCAGCCCGCCGAGGACGCCGAAGCCGACGCCGCACAGCAGGCCGAGCCAGGGGTTGGACTGCCAGCCGATCCAGCCGGCGCCGAAGGTGCCGAGGATCATCATGCCTTCGAGGCCGATGTTGACCACGCCGGAGCGCTCGGACCAGAGGCCGGCCAGGCCGGCGAGGCCGATGGGCACGGCGAGGCCGAGGGCGGCGGACACCTGGCCCTCGGAGGTGAGCTGGTCGGAGCCGGTGATGCTGCGGACCGCGGCGACGAGCAGCAGCGCGCCCGCGACGATCATGAGGATCTGGCCGACCGAGCGGCCCGACCGGGTGCCCGCGGAGTCCGCCTTGGGTGCCGCGGGGGGCGGCGTGTCGGTCATCGTGGCAGTCATCACGCCACCTCCTGCTTCTGGGTCGGGGCGGCGGCCTGGGCGGCGAGCTCGGCACCGACCCGCTGCTGCTGGCGCTTGAGGCCGTAGCGGCGGACGAGCTCGTAGGCGATGACGACGCACAGGACGATGACGCCCTGGATGACGCCGAGGATTTCCTTGTCGTACCCCTCGAACTCGAGGTGGTTGGTGGTGCGCTCCAGGAAGCCCCAGAGCAGCGCGCCGAGGGCGATGCCGACCGGGTTGTTGCGGCCGAGCAGGGCGATGGCGATGCCGGTGAAGCCGATGCCCGAGGGGAAGTCGTTGCTGAACTGGTGGCTGTCGTTGAGCAGGGTCGGCATGCCGATCAGGCCGGCCACCGCACCCGAGATGACCATGCTGGTGGCGATCATCTTCTTGACGGAGACACCGCTCGCGGTGGCGGCGCTCTCGGACTGGCCGACGGTGCGCAGGTCGAAGCCGAACCGGGTGCGGCCGAGCACGAACCAGTACGCGACGCCGACGAGCACGGCGATGACGATGAAGCCCCACAGCACGCCGGCCGGGCCCGTGTCGATGCTGAAGAAGTACGAGGACTCCGGCAGCGGCGTGGTGGAGATGACGGTGCCGCCGCTCTGCAGCTCGGCGAGCTTACCCGGCTGCAGCAGGTAGGCGATGATCGCGGTGGCGATCGAGTTCAGCATGATCGTCGAGATGACCTCGCTGACGCCGCGGGTCACCTTGAGGATGCCCGCGATGGCCGCCCACAGCGCACCGGTCGCCATGGCGCACAGAATGATCAGCGGGATGGCGATCCAGCCGGGCACGGTCAGCGCGCCGCCGAGGACGGCGGCGACGAACGCGGCGATCCGGTACTGACCGTCGACGCCGATGTTGAACAGGTTCATGCGGAAGCCGATGGCCACCGCGACACCCGCGAGGTAGTACGTCGTCGCCTTGTTCAGGATGTAGACCTGGCTGTCGCTGGCGGTGCCGTAGGTCACCATGTCGCTGAAGGCGGCGCCCGGGTTCTTGCCGGTGGCGAGGATGACCAGGGCGGTGACGACGAGCGCGGCGACGATCGCCAGCAGCGGCGCCGCGATGCCGAGGAGCAGCCGCTCCTTGTCGATGCGTTGGGTCAGCTTCTTCATCGGGCGTCGTCCTCGTCGTCCTCTGTGTGCTCCAGGTGGCCGGTGGCCGCACCCGTCATGGCGGAGCCCAGCTCCTCGGGGGTGATCGTGGCGGGGTCGGCATCGGCGACCAGACGGCCGCGGTACATCACCCGCAGGGTGTCGGAGAGCCCGATGAGCTCGTCCAGGTCGGCGGAGATCAGCAGTACGGCCAGGCCCTCGCGGCGGGCCTCGCGGATATGGTCCCAGATCGCGGCCTGCGCACCGACGTCCACGCCGCGGGTGGGGTGGGCGGCGATGAGCAGCTTGGGCGCGTGGCTCATCTCGCGGCCGACGATCAGCTTCTGCTGGTTGCCGCCGGACAGCGAGGCCGCGGTCACGTCGATGCCCGGCGTACGGACGTCGTACGCGTCGATGATGCGTTCGGTGTCGGTCCGGGCGGCCTTGATGTCGAGCAGCTGGCCGCGGGAGTTGGGCTTCTCGGTGACGTGGCCGAGGATGCGGTTCTCCCACAGCGGTGCCTCGAGGAGCAGGCCGTGGCGGTGCCGGTCCTCGGGGATGTAGCCGACGCCGGCCTCGCGGCGGCGGCGGGTGGGGACGTCGGAGATGTCGGCGCCGTCGAGAGTGATGACGCCGGTGTCCGGGTGGCGGATGCCCATGATCGCCTCGACCAGCTCGGACTGGCCGTTGCCCTCCACGCCGGCGATGCCGAGGACCTCGCCCTTGTGGATGGTGAGGGAGATCTCGTCGAGGATGATCCGCTCGACGCCGTCGAGGTCCGTCTGGCTCAGGTGCAGCTTGTCCACCTCGAGCAGCGGAACGTCCGTGACCGTGGACTCCTCGGTCTCCGGAGTGGGCAGTTCGCTGCCGACCATCAGCTCGGCGAGCTGCTTGGGGGTGGTGCCCGCCGGCTCGACCGTGCCGACCGTGGTACCGCGCCGGATGACGGTGATCTCGTCGGCGACGGAGAGGACCTCGCCCAGCTTGTGGGAGATGAAGATGACGGTGAGGCCCTCGGCCTTGAGCTCGCGCAGGTTGTCGAAGAGGGCGTCGACCTCCTGCGGCACCAGGACGGCGGTGGGCTCGTCGAGGATGAGGGTCTTGGCGCCGCGGTAGAGGACCTTGAGGATCTCCACGCGCTGGCGGTCGGCGACGCCGAGCTCCTCCAGGAGGACGTCGGGACGGGCGTTCAGCCCGTAGGCGTCGGAGATCTCCTTGATCTTCGTACGGGCCTTGGCGCCGATGCCGTGGAGCTTCTCCGCACCGAGAACGACGTTCTCCAGGACGGTGAGGTTGTCGGCGAGCATGAAGTGCTGGTGCACCATGCCGATGCCGCGGGCGATGGCGTCGGCGGGGTTGCTGAAGGTGACCTGGTCGCCGTTCACGGTGATGGTGCCCTCGTCCGGCTGCTGCATGCCGTAGAGGATCTTCATCAGGGTGGACTTGCCGGCGCCGTTCTCACCGCACAGGGCGTGGACGGTGCCGGTGCGGACCGTGATGTCGATGTCACGGTTGGCGACGACGCCGGGGAACCGCTTGGTGATGCCGCGCAGTTCGACGGCAGCGGGAGGGCTGGACGCGTTGATGGCGCACTCTCCTGGGGGGAAAGGGGCTGCGTAGGGGAGGGCAGGCGTCGGCGACGCTAGCGCGGCAACTCCGTGCTACACGCGTAGAGTTGACACATTGTTATGGCTCGACGAGGGGGGTTTCGAACACCCCCCTCGTCGAGCCGAGGTCCGGCGGGATCCGTCAGGTCACGGGGTGGTCTTGACCGTGATGGTGCCGTCGACGATCTTCTGCTTGGCTACGTCCAGCTGGGCCTTGATGTCGTCGATGAAGCCACCGCTGGTGGCCAGTCCGACACCGCCCTTGGCGAGCGAGTAGTTGTTGGTGCCGGTCAGCGGCTTGCCGTCGTGCACGGACTTGACGAAGTCGTAGACACCGACGTCGACGTTCTTGATCATCGAGGTCAGGATCGAGTTCTTGTACTTCGCCAGACCCGGGATGTTGTACTGGTCGGAGTCCACTCCGATGGCCCAGGCGCCCTTGGTGCCGGAGACGGCCTCGATCGATCCGTTGCCGGAGGATCCCGCCGCCGCGTAGACGACGTCGGCGCCGTTGTCGAGCATGCCGGACGCGGCCTCCTTGCCCTTGTCGGGGCTGGAGAAGCCGGACAGGTCGGAGCCGTGGGTCAGGTACTGGACGTCGACCTTGACCTTCGGGTTGGTGTCCTTGACGCCCTGGGCGTAGCCCGCCTCGAACTTCTTGATCAGCGGGGTGTCGACGCCGCCGATGAAGCCGACGTGGTTCTTCTTGGTCTTCAGCGCCGCGGCGACACCGGCCAGGTAGGAACCCTGCTCCTCGGTGAAGGTGATGCTGTTGACGTTCTTCGCGTCCACCACCGAGTCGACGATGCCGAAGCTGACCTTCGGGTACTTCGCGGCGACCTTGGTCATCGAGGTGGCGTAGGAGAAGCCGACGCCGACGATGGGGTTGTAGCCGGCGTCCGCCAGGTCGGTCAGGCGCTGCTCACGGTCGGCCTCGGTGTCGGAGGTCTTGGCGGTCAGCTCCTTGATCGAGCCGCCGAACTCGGCCTTGGCCTTGTCGGCGCCGCGCGCGGCGGAGTCGTTGAAGGAACGGTCACCACGGCCGCCGACGTCGAAGGCGAGACCGATCTTGACGCCGCTGCCGCTGCTGCCCGCGGAGGCAGAGGACGAGCTGTCGTTGTCGGAGGAGGTGCTGCCACATGCAGTGGCAGTCATTGCGAGAGCTGCGGTCGCGATACACGCAGCGGAAAGCTTGGCTACCCGGCGCACGGGAAGGCTCCTTCACCTGACCAGCGCCTCGTCGGCGCTTGATGTGAGCACCATGCCAGTGCTCGAGCCGGAACGCCCGGCGGCGTTGGCTTCGCGGCATCGTAACGCGCGTAGATGTCAGAAAAACACCCCCCGCGACGCCGTTATCGATTCGAGGCAAACACCGCCTGAACTCGGCCCCTTGCGGCTTCCCGCCAATGATTTCGAACCGGGGACGAATGGCTTACAACAGTGTTGCGCCGGTAGGCGGAACGACCCTCGCGGGAGCCGTTCCCCCGCCCGTTCAGCTCGTGCGGGTCGTCGCGTCGAGCAGCGCGGCGGCCGTGAAGAGCTCCACGCCGACGGTGATCGCCGACTCGTCCGCGTCGAAGTCGCCCTGGTGCAGATCGCGCACGGTGCGCTCGCCGGGCGGGCGGACGCCGAGTCGGGCCATCGCGCCGGGCACTCGCTCCAGGTACCAGGAGAAGTCCTCGCCGCCCAGGCTCTGCTCGGTGGACTCCACGCCCGCCTCGCCGCGCCGGACGACCATGGCGTCCCGCAGCAGCCCGGTGACGTCCGGGTCGTTGACGACCGGGGGGACGCCCCGCACGTAGTTGATCTCGGACTTGGCGCGGTGCAGGTTGGCGACCTCGTCGATCGCGGCGACGACGATGTCCGGGGCCTGCCGCCACGCCTCGATGTCCAGGCAGCGGACGGTCCCGGAGAGCTCGGCGTGCTGCGGGATCACGTTGGGCGCGTGCCCGCTCTCGATGCGGCCCCAGGTGACGGCGAGCCCGGCGCGGGTGTCGACCCGGCGGCCGACCAGCGCGGGCACGTCGGTGACGACCCGGGCGACCGCCGTGACGAGGTCGGTGGTCAGGTGCGGGCGGGCGGTGTGGCCGCCGGGGCCGTCCAGGGAGATCTCCAGCCGGTCGCAGGCGGAGGTGATGGAGCCCTCGCGCAGACCGATCCGCCCGGCGTCCACGCGCGGGTCGCAGTGCACGGCGATGATCCGGCCGACGCCCTCCAGCGCGCCGCACTCGATGGCGTCGGCGGCGCCGCCGGGCAGCACCTCCTCGGCGGGCTGGAAGATCAGCCGCACCGGGCGCGGCAGCCGGCCCTGCCGGTGCAGCTCCGCGAGGACGAGCCCGGCGCCGAGGACGACGGTGGTGTGCACGTCGTGGCCGCAGGCGTGGGCGCGGTCGGGGACGGTGGACCGGTACGCGCACTCGGTCTTGGTGTCCGGGATGGGCAGCGCGTCGATGTCGGCGCGCAGGGCGAGGACGGGAACGCCGTCCGCCTCCGCGCCCACGGTCCCGATGTCACAGATGAGGCCGGTGCCGATGCCGAGCACGCGTGGCCGGAGCCCCGCCTTCTCGAGGCGGGCCTTGATCGCGGCCGTCGTTCGGAACTCCTGGTTGCCGAGCTCGGGGTGCATGTGCATGTCGCGGCGGAAGGCCACGAGCTCTGCGCGCAGCGCCTCCGGCAGGGTGCCTGGGAGCACACCGGGGAGCGCGTCTTCCCCGGAAGGATCGGCCTCGGACTCTCGGGACATCAGTTGCTTCACCCTCTGAAGGGTAGGACGCCGGGACGGTCGACCGACCTACGATCAACAAAAGTTCAACCCGTCAGGGGAAGAAAAGTCGGTCGCGCGGCGCATGGCTGCTGTGGGCGGTGGGTAAACTCGACCGGCTTTCCGGCAGCCGCCCACACTTCTTCCTTCCTTTCACGGATACCACGGACCACACCCGGCACGCCGTGTCTGTCCACGTACCGGGACCGTGACCGGTGGCCGATCCCGAAATCATCACCCGCACGCGGCCGTTCCGCCACGCAGTGCGACCGGTGGAGGGGTTCCCGCGTGGCCCCGGGGGCCCCTCAGACCGCGCTGACCGCCGCCAGTCTGTGGACGTTTCTTGCCGTTCCCGTCACGCCGGAGAGGAAGCCCTGGGCTCTCGGGGAGGCGTGCTCGGTGAGCCAGGCGGGGTCGATGTCGCAGACCGTGACGCGGACGTCGGTGCCGGAGAGGGCCAGGGGCAGGGTGTGCACGACCGTGGAGGGGAAGCCGAGGACCGTCCGGCCGATGGGGTCCCGGCGGGCGATCAGCTCCAGCGGGAGGTCCGGGCGGACGATCTCGAGGCCGGTCTCGACGGCCAGCCGGTGGAGTTTCTCCGTGCGCTCGCGGCGGTGGGCGAAGCAGCGGGTGACACCGTGCGCCTCGGCCGGCGTCCGGACGGCCTCCAGGTAGTGGTCGGCGTCGACCACGCCCGTCTCCACCAGCGAGGTGCCCACCATGTCCGCGGCCTTCGTCACGCGCGGCGGGCCGAACCGGTCCCGGGTCCAGGCGAAGGAGTTCGCCGTGAGGGTGACGCCGGCGGGGGCCTCCTGTATCGGCATGGAGGAGAAGACCTCGACGCCGCGGGCCGCGCTCGGGGGGAGGCGGCGGGCCCTGGCGGAGACCGGGGCGAAGAGCAGGTCGCGGGGGCCGGAGCGGCCGCGTAATTGGCAGTGGGGTGCGGTGAGTCGACTTACAGCGCAAGCCTGCCGGAACAACCGCCAGGTCGACCTATGCCCGCGCGTATCGCGCCTCGATCCCCGCGATCACCAACTCCAGCCCTTCCCGGAAATGCAGGTCGTAGTCGGCGAAGATCTCCGCGCCCGCCTTCGCCGCCAGGGGGAATTCGCTCATCAGCCGGGCGCGCTCCTCGACGTCGTATCCCTCGCGCCGCTCGTCGGGCAGCGGCTGGACGCCCTGCTCCTCCGTGACGAAGCCGATCGTGTAGAGGTACGTCGTCGAGGTGGCGCGGACCGCCTCCGCGAGGGCGAAGCCGGCGGCCGTGAACAGGCGCAGGCTGTCCTCCATCTGTTCGGCGTGCTCGATGCCGGTGAAGCGTGAGCCGCTGAAGACCTTCGCGCCGTCGCGGTAGCCGCGCAGCGCCTCGCGCAGCCCGTGGTTGGACTTGCGCAGCCGCGCCTGCCAGGTGTCGGCGGGATCGAGGGCGGTGTCGGCGACCATCCGCCGGTACATCTCGGTCGCCATCTCGTCCAGCAGGGCCTGTTTGTCCTTGAAGTGCCAGTACAGGGCGGGCGCCTTCACCTCCAGCTCCTTGGCGATGGCCCGCAGGGTCAGCCCGTCGAGGCCCACCTCGTTCAGGAGCCTGAGTGCGGTGTCCGCGACCCGCTTGCGGTCGAGGGGGGCTCGTCGTCCGGTACTCACACTTGACAGTTTAACGCCGTTAAGGCCACGCTGACGGAGAACGGGACTTAACAACGTTAAGGAGAGACTGGCCGTGCAGCGGACGCAGCAGACACAGACGGACGTACTGATCGTCGGCGCGGGCCCCACCGGCCTGGTCCTCGGCATCGACCTGGCCCGGCGCGGGGTGCACGCCCTGGTGGTGGAGCGGGGCGACGGGCTCGCGCGGGGCTCGCGCGACAAGGGCCTCCAGCCCCGCACGATGGAGGTCTACGACGACCTCGGCGTCCTCGACGAGATCCTCGCCGCCGGAGGGCCGTACCCGGTGGGCATGATCTGGACGGACGGCAGGCAGACCGGCGAGTACCCGATGTTCGACCCGGCGCAGGACGGCGAGGAGGGCTCCCGGTTCACCGGCCCCTGGATGGTCCCGCAGTGGCGCAACCAGGAGATCCTGTCGGCCCGCCTGGGGCAGCTCGGCGGGTCGGTGGCCTTCGGCCGCGAGCTGACGCGGATCGAGCAGGACGAGACGGGCGTGACGGCGTACTTCGCCTCCGGCGGACCGGTCCGCGCCCGGTACGCCGTCGCCGCCGACGGGGGACGCTCGGCGGTGCGGCGGGCGCTGGGCATCGCGATGACGGGCGAAGTGCTCGACCCGAACCCGACACTGGTGGCGGACGTCCGGGTCTCGGGCCTGGAGCGGGCGTGGTGGCACGTCTTCCCGCCGAGCGGGGAGGACTCGGACTTCCTGGCCCTGTGCCCGCTGGCCGGGACGGAGGACTTCCAGCTGGTGGCACGCTTCCCGGCGGGGACGGACCCGGACCTCTCCCCCGAGGGCATCCGCAAGCTCGTCGCCGACCGCACCCACCTCGCCGCCGAGGACGTCACCGAGGTCGGCTGGGCGTCCGACTTCCGCCCGCGCGCCGCCCTGGCCGACCGCTTCCGCGAGGGCCGGATCTTCCTGGCCGGGGACGCGGCGCACGTCCACTCCCCCGCCGGCGGCCAGGGCCTGAACACCAGCGTCCAGGACGCGTACAACCTGGGCTGGAAGCTGGGCGCGGTACTGGGCGGACGAGCCCCCGAGGCGCTGCTGGACACCTACGAGGAGGAACGGCGTCCCATCGCCGCGGACGTGCTCGGCCTGTCGACGGCGATCCACCGCGACGAGGCGAGGCGGGGCGCGGCGACCCGCCAACTGGGCCTGAACTACCGCGGCTCCTCCCTCAGCGTGGAGATCCGCGAGACCCCGGACGGCCTCCGCCCCGGCGACCGGGTCCCGGACCTGACGGTCGACGGCGTCCGCATCTTCGACCGGCTCAGGGGCCCGGACTGGACCCTGCTGACCCTGGACTCCGGCGTGTTCCTGGTCCGCCCGGACGGCTATGTGGGCTGGGCGGGCGCCACGACGGAGGGCATGGACCGCTACGCGGCGGCGGCCGGTGCCTGAGCGTCAGCCGTCGAGAAGGGTGTCTACGGAGAGTTCGACGCGGACACCCACAGACTCCGGAATGGGCACGCTCTGCCCTCGCTCGAAGCGCTGCGGGTCGGGATACTTCCCGTCGGCCGGGTCGGCGTAGAGGAGCACCTCGCCGTGCTTACGGTCCGCGATGAGGTAGGCGGGGATACCGGCCTGGGCGTAGCACTCGACCTTGACATAAAGGTCGTCGGACCAGTTGGAGGAAGTCACTTCGACGACGAGACGGAAGACGTTCGGGGCGTAGTGGTTCTTCGTGACGTGGGCGTCGCGGAAGTCCTCGTCGACGACGGAGAAGTCGGGGATCGCGAAGTCCTCGGGCAACGTGGGCAATCAGAGACCGATGCCCTGCACGTATTCGTGGCCCGATTCAACGAGCCCCGCCCGATCGAAAGCCCTACCCAGCTTCGTCAGCGACAGGGCGTGCGAGCCGTCCGGCGGCGGTGTCGCAGTGAGCCTCCCCTGGAGAATCTCCACGCGGTGCCCAGGCAGTGCACGGGAAAGCTGGTCGGCGGCTTCGCTCAACGTCAGCTCGTGTTGCAGTACGGCCACGGCATCCTCCTTTTCGGGGATCACTCTCCACGAGAGTAACCGGCCGCGCGCGGAGTCCGCCCCCGATCGCCCATTCGGAGGAATCGCCCAGCTCAGAACGCATCCGACGGCACGTACGCGCCCCAGACCTCCCGGAGGGCGTTGCACACCTCGCCCACCGTCGCCCGGGCCCGCAGCGCGTCCTTCATCGGGTACAGGACGTTGGACTCGCCCTCCGCCGCCTTCCGCAGGGCGTCCAGCGCGGCTTCCACCGCCGCTTGGTCGCGCCCCGCCCGCAGCTTCGCCAGGCGTTCCGCCTGCCGGGCCTCGATGGCCGGGTCGACGCGGAGGGGCTCGTAGGGGTCCTCCGCGGCCAACTGGAAGCGGTTGACGCCGACCACGACCCGGTCGCCGGAGTCGGTCTCCTGGGCGATGCGGTACGCGCTCTGCTCGATCTCGTTCTTCTGGAAGCCGTGCTCGATGGCGGACACCGCGCCGCCGAGGTCCTCGACCTTCCGCATCAGCTCGACGGCCGCCGTCTCGACGTCGTCGGTCATCCTCTCCACGACGTACGACCCGGCGAAGGGGTCGACCGTCGCCGTCACGTCGGTCTCGTAGGCCAGCACCTGCTGCGTCCGCAGGGCGAGGCGCGCGCTCTTGTCCGTCGGGAGCGCGATCGCCTCGTCGAAGGAGTTGGTGTGCAGGGACTGCGTGCCGCCCAGGACCGCCGCCAGACCCTGGACCGCGACCCGGACCAGGTTCACCTCGGGCTGCTGGGCCGTCAGCTGGACGCCCGCCGTCTGCGTGTGGAAGCGCAGCATCAGGGACTTCGGGTTCCGCGCGCCGAACTCGTCCCGCATGACCCGCGCCCAGATCCTGCGCGCCGCGCGGAACTTGGCGACCTCCTCCAGGATCGTCGTCCGGGCCACGAAGAAGAAGGACAACCGGGGTGCGAAGTCGTCGACGTCCATGCCGGCCGCGACGGCGGTGCGGACGTACTCGATGCCGTCGGCCAGCGTGAAGGCGATCTCCTGCGCCGGGGACGCGCCCGCCTCCGCCATGTGGTAGCCGGAGATCGAGATCGTGTTCCACTTCGGGATCTCGGCCCGGCAGTACTTGAAGATGTCCGCGATCAGGCGGAGGGAGGGCTTGGGAGGGAAGATGTACGTCCCGCGCGCGATGTACTCCTTCAGGACGTCGTTCTGAATCGTGCCCGTGAGCCGGTCGGCCGGGACGCCCTGCTCCTCGCCGACCAGCTGGTACATCAGGAGCAGCAGGGCCGCGGGGGCGTTGATCGTCATCGACGTCGACACCTTGTCCAGCGGGATCCGGTCGAACAGCACCCGCATGTCCTCGACCGAGTCGACGGCGACCCCGACCTTGCCGACCTCGCCGTGTGCGATCGGGGCGTCGGAGTCGTGGCCCATCTGGGTGGGCAGGTCGAAGGCGACCGAAAGGCCCGTCGTGCCGTGGGCGATCAGCTGCCGGTAGCGGGCGTTGGACTCCACCGCCGTGCCGAAGCCCGCGTACTGGCGCATGGTCCAGGGGCGGCCGGTGTACATCGACGGGTAGACGCCCCGGGTGAAGGGGTACTCGCCCGGCTCGCCCAGCCGCTCGGCCGGGTCCCAGCCCGCCAGGTCCTGCGGCCCGTAGACGGGCTCGATGGGCAGTCCGGACTCCGACTCACGCGCCATTGGTCTGATGCCTCCCGACGAGCGACCACCCCGAAGATCGGATGATCATGATGATTACGCTGAGCCCCGGTCATAACAATGCCGCGCCGTTCGCGAAGCGTCATCCGGGGGGGAACATCCCTGGCATGCGGATGCGGAGATCGATCACCGTCCTGGCCGGCACGGCGGCCCTCGTGACGGTGTGCGGCTGTAGCGTGCAGGCCCCGGGGGCGGACGGAAAGGCCCACCCGCCCGTCCACGCCGACGCCCGGCCGACAGCCTCGGCCGGCGCCCCGGTCACCGGCGCCCGGCCGAGCGGCCCGGGCGAAGCCACCCCCGGCGCCAGGCCTCCCGCGGTCCTGTGGTCCCGCGGCGACACCGGGCGCGACGTGCGCGAGCTCCAGGCCCGGCTGCGGCAGGTCGCCTGGCTCCACACCGGCCCCACGGGGACGTACGACGACAGCACCGTGCGGGCCGTGCAGGGCTTCCAGGGCAAGCGCGGGCTGCCGAAGACCGGGAAGACGGACGCCGTCACCTGGCGGCGGCTGCTGCGGATGACGCGCGAACCGGGAGAGTGGGACCTGTATCTGATGGGCGGTCAGCCGGCCGCCGCGCCCGATCCGCGGTGCCTGACCGGGCGGGTGCTGTGCATCGACAAGACGACCAGGACCCTGCGCTGGATGATCGACGGCCGGACCGTGTCGACGGTGTCGGTCCGCTTCGGCTCGCAGTACACGCCCACCCGGGAGGGTGTGTTCCACGTCTACTGGAAGTCCCGCGACCATGTGTCCACGCTGTACGACTCGCCGATGCCGTACGCGATGTTCTTCAGCGGCGGCCAGGCGGTGCACTACTCGTCCGACTTCGCGGCCCGCGGTTACGCCGGGGCCTCGCACGGCTGTGTCAACGTCCGGGACGAGGCGGCGATCGCGGAGCTCTTCGCGCAGGTGCGCAACGGCGACAAGGTCGTCGTGTCCTGGTAGGCGCAGACGCCCGGGGAGAAGTTGTGGCGCGAGCGGGACCGGGGGAACGTGTCCCGCCCGCGCCGAGCGCACGAGCCGAAGGTACGGGGGGAACCCCGGCTCGGTGCAAGGGCCGATGACCAGTCGGCTCACTTGTTACTGCGCCCCGGCCGCCAAAAACGTCACACCCATCGCGAAAAAACTTCCAAGATCTACGGAGTCGCAGGTCAGAAGCCCCCTAGCGGTGGCCGCGGCCACCGTGCCCACCGCCGTTGCGGCCGTGCTGACCGCGGCCGTCACGGCCGTCGTGGCCCCCGTCGTCATCGTCGTCGGCGTCGTCGCCACCGCTGCCGGGACCGGACTTGTCGCCCAGGTTGCTCCCCGGGGTCAGTCCGTTCTGACCGCCGGAGTCGGTCTGGCCCTTTCCGGTGTCCCGGCCGGAACCGCCGTTGCCGGTGCGGGCGTCGCCGCGGGCGTTCCCCGCGGGGGAGTTGCCGAGGACGCCCGCGCAGTACGCCGGCACGCGCTTCGCGCCGCCGGCCAGGTAGTCCAGGCTCTTGCGACGGTCGGAGTCCAGGGACTTGCCGGCGTTGAGGTCCCGGCAGGACGAGGTCGCGTCGGGCGGCCAACCGCCGCGTGCGTCCGGCGCGGCCACGGCGGGGCCGTCGTCGTCCGCGGTGTCGCCGTCGGACCGGCCGGTCTCGCCGGTCTCGCCGGTCTCACCGCCGTCCGGTGTCGCGGAGTGCTTCGCGCCGCCCGAGAGCTCCGGGGCGGGTGAGACGAGCGGGCGGTCGGGGACCACGGGGGCGGAGACGGACGCCGCGGGGCGGCTCGGTTCGTCGTCGTCGAACGGAATCGGGAGTAAGCCGGACCCGGCCACGACCGCCACCCCGCCGGCCATCCCGACGGCCAACGCCGCGGCCAGCCCCAGCCGCGCAGGCCGCCCCCACCGAGAACGCCGCCCACCCTCGCGACCCCGACCACCGATCTCCACCAGCCCGGCATCAACGTCCCGCCCGACGCCTGCGGCGTCGCCGACGACGCCGTCGAGAGCAGCGGTACCGGGCAGACCGGCCACGCCGGACACGTCGACAACGTCGGCCGAGCCGGGGAAGGCAGCGGCGCCGGAGACATCGGCCGTGCGGTCTGGGCGGGCCGTGTGGGCCGTGTGGTCTGCCAGGTCTGTGCGGTCCGCGTGGGCCTTGCGGAAGGCGGCCAATGCCGCGGCCTCGCCCGGGAGTTCCTCGTCGGCGGGCAGCGGCTCGGCGGCCAGCGCGGACAGCGCGCCCAGCGTCCTGGCGAGCCGTTCGGCCTCCTCGCGGGCGACAGCGATGTCCGGTGACTCACCGCGCAGCAGACGCTCCGCCGTCTCGCGGTCGAGCCACCTGTCCTGCTTGTCGGCCATCACATGTCCTTCTGCGTCCGGGGACGCCCATGCGTCACACCCGCGGACGTCACCGCGCGCGAGCACGATCCTCGCTGAGGCGGCAGTGCGTCGAGCGCCCCGGCCGTCTCCGGATCCTCGCCGAGCAGTTCGGCGAGCTTCTTCAGACCGCGGTGCGCGGCCGTGCGGACGGCGCCGGGCCGTTTGCCGAGCGTCTCGGCGGCCGTCTTGGCGTCCAGTCCCATCACCACCCGCAGGACGACGGCCTCGGCCTGGTCCTGCGGCAGCCGGGCGATGAGCCCGAGGGTGCGGTTCGTGGCCAACGCCTCGATGGCCTCGCCCGCGGTGTCGGACTCGGCGGCCCGACCGGTCAGCTCCGTCTCGTCGGCGACTGTAGCGGGCCGCCGTCCGCGCATGCGTATGTGGTCCAGGGCTCGGTTGCGGGCGATCCGGGCGGCCCAGCCCCGGAAGCGGTCCGCGTCCCCGCTGAACCGCTCGAGATCACGGGCTATCTGCAGCCAGGACTCGGACGTCACGTCCTCGGCGTCGAGATCGCCGACGAGCGTCCGCACGTACCCGAGCAGCCGCGGGTGCACCGTGCGGTACACAGTCCGGAACGCGGTCTCGTCCCCGTTCTGTGCCGCGAGCACCGCGGCTGTCAGCTCCGCGTCGTCCCCCACGTCGTGGTTTCCTCGGTCGATGGATCGCGGTTTCTGGACCGCAGGTCGTTGCGGTGGTCTGCCGCTTGGCCGTCCGGCGCGAAAGGCACGTTACGACCTGAAACCGCCGCTCGTCCATGTCCGTAGAACATGCAACTGACTCGTGACGCTGCGAGGTGTGACAGAAAACGCACTCATGGCGCTGTAGGAAATACGGGCCGCCGCGCGGCCCGTGCCGCGCGACGGCCGGGGCCTCTCCTGTGGGGGGTGGCGGCCCCGGCCGTCTCCGCGGTGTCTCTCGCTCCGGCCTGGGGCGAGGCGCAGCGCCACCGGCCGATGTGACCAACCGTGTGACCAACCGGTCAGGCGCGTCATGTGATCCTCCCCAGCCCGATGCGCGGTCATTGACCGTGGAGGCCGCCGGCCGCTCAACGCATGCATGCAGTTCCTTGGCGAACTTCTCGAAGTCGCGCCGCGCCAGTCCGACCGGGGGGCGTCGGTTGCGTCCATGGAGATGGCGCGGCGACGGTGTTCTGTGATCGCCACGGCCGCCGGCGAAAGGGCCGGCATCGCCTGCGGACTGCGGTGGCCCTCAGAGCAGCGGGTTACAGGCGGGCGTCGTAGGCCCGCGCAGCGGCACCGGCCTATGAGACGGCCAGTCGTCGGAACCTGCTGTGGTGGAACACCAGGGGTTCGCGATCGGGTTCGGCCTTCAGACCGTGGATTTCGAGCAGGACGATCGTGTGGTCGCCTCCGGGGAGTTCGGCGTGCAGCGAGCAGTTCAGCCAGAGACTGGCACCGTGGATGTACACGCCGCCGTCGTCGTCGGCATCCCAGTCGACTCCCGCGAACCGGTCGCCCTCCTTGCTGGCCAGCGCCCGGCAGATCGTGTCCTGTCCCTCGGCAAGCACGCTCACGCCCACACGGCCCCGTCGGCGCAGTTTGGGCCATGTCGTGGAGGTGTCCTGCACGCAGACCGATATCAGGGCAGGTGACAGGGAGACGGGGGTGAAGGTGCTCGCGGCCATGCCCACCGGTGTGCCGGAGTCGAGTGCGCACACGGCGGTCACCCCGGACGGGAAGCAGCCGAAAGCCTGGCGCAGCAGGGCGGAGTCGGTCGGTGTCGCGTTGAGAGGGCTCATCGGGGGCCACCCTTCCGGTGTCGGCGTACGGGGTGCGGCAGCACTGCAGCGCGGATCGCGCGGGTTTGCAGGACGGGGGGTCAGTGGCGTATGCATTGCTTCCTCGGGGGTGCCAGGTGTCAGTTCTGTCCCGACAGGACCGCGCCGAGTTGCCGCATCGCGCCTGTGTTGCCGACCACGTGCTGGGAGACGCAGCGGACATCGCGCCAGCGGCGCTGCAGCGGACTGGTGCTGTAGAGGCCCGCGCTGCCCGAGAGGGTCATGATCTCGTTGAGGATCCGGATGCCCTCGTGATGGATGTGCTGGGTGGTGCCTTTGTAGCTGAACCACTCGGCAGGAGTGGGTGCCTCTCCCCCGAGAGCACGGTCCATGACGATGCGTCCGGTCTGCTCCGACAGGGCGGCCAGCGCCGCCGCCCGCAACTGCAGCTCGGCGAACTTCTCCTGGAACACCGGGTCCTCCCCGAGCAGCGCCCTGGGGTTGAACGCCGGCCGCTTGGTGACGGCGAGTTCGGCGAGATCGTCGAGTGCACCGTCGAGAGCGCCGAGGACGACGGCGTCGTGCGAGGCTCCGGTGGGTGAATAGGGCAAGTCGTAAAGGGGAGCGGGGATGTTGTTGTCGCCGAACATCGGACCCGTGTGGTGCTCGGGCACGAAGACGTCGTCCATCGTGAAGTCGGTGCTCTGAGTGGCACGCAGGCCGACCGCGTCCCAGGTGTCGAGGAACGTGGCCTGTTCCGGCCGGAACAGCGCGACGCGTATGTCCGGGCGGCCGTCCGGCAGTGGAGGCGCCCCTTCGACCAGGAAACCTCCGAGCATCCAGTCCGGGGTGAACGGGCCGCTCGCCAGCGGCCAACGGCCACTGATCCGGTAGCCTCCCTCCACCTGCCTGGCCAGCCCCTTCGGAGCCACCGCTCCTCGGAGCATCAGGTCCGCGCCGCCACCGAACACCTCTTTCTCCAGCGTCTCCCGCGGCAGCGACCGTACGAAGAACCACGCCATCGAAGCGGCCTGGACGGTCCAGCCGGTCGATCCGTCGGCTCGGGCGATCTCCCGCACCACCCGGGCCCCCTCCAACAGCCCGAGTTCCTCCCCGCCCCACACCCGGGGCAGGGCCATCCGGAACACTCCCGCCTCGCGCAGCGCGACGACGAGCTCCGCCGGAACCGCCCGGGCGTCCTCTCCCTCGGCGGAGCGTGCCGCGATGTCGGGAAGGAGAGCACGGACGCGGTCGAGCACGCTGTCGCCGGTTCCTCGGTCCTCGGATGGTGTGGTGTCAAGAAGCGTGGTCATGAAGGGTCTCCTAGCTGGACGTGCGGGGGCCTGCTCGTATACCGAGCCTTTTCCACAGGTGAGCTGCGGCTTAGGATGACACCCGCGTCACGGCCAGGAAAACCAGAAATTTCCTATAAGGCTTATTGAGAGTCCCCATAGCAGCAGGAGAGAAATGGCTGCCACTTTTTCCCTCCGCCAACTGGAATACTTCGTCGCTGTGGCGGACACCGGCTCGATGAGCGCGGCAGCGGTGCGGTGCCATGCCTCCCAGGCGAGCATCTCCACAGCGATCGCCGACCTCGAACGCCGTCTCGGCGTCCAGTTGCTGGTACGACGCCGGGCGAAGGGTGCCACTCTCACGGAGGCCGGCAGCCGGATCCTCGGACGCGCCCAAGCCATGTTGGCTCAGGCCGACGAGATCACGGCCAGCGCCCAGGCCGAGGAAGGTCAACTGGCCGGCCGCCTGACAGTTGGTTGCTATGCGGCCCTGACGCCTTTCCTGATCCCGCTTCTGGTGGACGGATTCACCCGGCTTCACCCGGCGGTCAACCTGGAGCTGATCGAGGGCCAGCAGGACGAAATGCGAGAAGCACTGGTCCAGGGCTCGTGCGACGTGGCCCTGTTGTACGCGTTCGGTGACGAGGCCGGACTGTCCTGCACGACGCTCCGCTCCAGCCGTCCGTACGTCATCGTGTCCGCCGGCCACCCGATGGCCGGACGAACGGCCGTCTCGCTCGCCGAACTGGTGGACGAGCCACTGATCATCTACGCGGAGCCGCCCGCCCGGCAGAACGCCGACCACTGGTTCTCCCTGGCCGGAGCACGGCCGAACATCCGGTACCGGACCTCGAGCATCGAGGCGGTCCGCAGCATGGTGGCCCGCGGCCTCGGCTTCGCCACGTTGATCCAGTCCTGGCCGACCGACACGAGCATCGAAGGACTCCCCCTGGCGTCCGTGCCGCTCAGCGACCCGCTGGACGACGTCGAGCTCGTGATCGCCTACGCTTCGAACGTCACTCCCACACACCGGGCCCGCGCGTTCCTCCAGTACGCCAGGGAAACCCTCGCCGCCCCGGGCAGGCCGCGGACAACGGACTGAATTGCGTCCGGCGTTCATCGCCGCTTGCCGCTCCGCAGCGTTCGCAAGGAGAGCCTCGCTGACCGGTCGAGTCTTGGTGCGGACCCCGGGGCAGGCACGAGAGGCGAAGGCGTCCGGGCGGCATCGCGGCCCGAGAGCCGGGCTGGGGACCAGACCATCTGGCCAGACCAACAGGTGAGGTGAGGGGCGGGCCTTGTAAAGGAACGGTTCCGGTGGTGGCCGGGTTCCCGTTGGCCGAGATCGCCTCGACCACGGGATGGTGCAGCCTTCGTGGACCTAGTGCCGCGGCAGGCAACGTTTGCCCGTCAAGGAGCGGCGTCCGGTGCGTGCTCTCGGTGTGCCGGCCGGAAGTCCTCGTACTGGACGTACT